>CAZZFI010000077.1:0-4374 GCA_964653475.1 uncultured Candidatus Saccharibacteria bacterium
GATTTGCTTTCACCTTCACCTTCGTACCAAGATTCGATTCCACTCTTACCGCCCTCATTAACATGGATTTCTATCGCGACATCGTTTGTAGATTCGTCGTAATTAGTTTTGTTTATCCAATCGATTCTTTTGAGGAGATCTAAATCTGCAGGGACTGCAAGAGTGATAATTCCGTGTTGTCTGAGAAGTGGAACAACAGCTTTTGCGATTTTCCTTGCTACTTCATACTCGACTAAGTCGTTTGCTTTTGTTCCGGGGTCTTGACTTGTGTGGCCAGAGGAAATTATTACTCTCGGCATTTCTTAGGTCAGATAAGATTAATATTCAGAATTTTACCACGAAAGACAGAGTTTTTCTCGAAAATCTTTATGCGATTGATTCGTAGATTTCCTTGAGTTGCTCGTCATTTTGGAAAGGGATTACAATTGAACCTCCTCTTGAAGATCTGAAAAGTTTGACTTTCTCACCATATCTTCTTTGTAGATCGGACTCTATCTTTTGGCTGAATTCGTCTACCACTCTGTAACGTCCAGTTTTGTTTTTTGGCGTTCCATGATTTAGACGTCGAACCAGCTCCTCTGTAGCACGTACACTAAGCCCACTTTCTATTACTTTCTTCGCAGCGAGTATCATCGTTTCGAGTGACTTTAAACCTAGCAGTGCTCTAGCATGACCTTCAGATAGTTTTTCGTCTAGAAGATATTCTTTAAGTTGGCGCGGAAGAGAAAGTAAACGCATTTTGTTTGTGACTGCAGAACGGCTAAATCCGACTTTCTCCGCAATCAATTCGTCAGTCATTTTAAACTTTTCTCGTAATTGCATAAAAGCCATAGCTTCTTCGAGAGGACTTAAATCTTTTCTGTGAATGTTCTCGATAACTGCTAGTTCGAGCATCTGTTGTGGAGACGCTTCTTTTACTATAACGGGGACAGTATCTAATTTCGCTAACTTCGCTGCTCTAAATCTTCTTTCTCCTGCGATTAATTGGAATTTCCCGTTTTTTGTTTTAGTTACAAGTAATGGCTCGATAATGCCGTTTTCTTTGATTGATTTGGATAAGTTCACAAGACTTGGATCTTCCCGGGTCATCCTTGGCTGGAAAGGATTGGTCTCAAGGAGTTCGATACTCAGGTTTGGGATATATGCCTGATCGAGTTCCTCCATTGTTGATTCGGAGATGAGTGAGGATAAACCTTTTCCGAGTGCCATTTTATTTTCTAATCTAAAAAGTAAAGTGTTATTTAATTATGTCTTTTTATTACCTCTTTGGCGAGTGATTCATAAGCAAGAGCACCTTGTGATCTAGGATCATACTCAAGAATTGCTTTTCCGTGAGAAGGAGCTTCAGACAGTCTGACGTTTCGCGGAACGATTGTCTTGAAGACTTTGTCTCCAAAGAATTTGGTTAATTCGTCGGCTACCTGTTTCGATAAGTTAGTCCTGATGTCATACATAGTCATAATCACCCCCCCAATTTCTAATTGAGAGTTTAGTCTTTTCTTTATTAATTTTATAGTGTTAATAAGTTGTCCTAAACCTTCTAAAGCAAAATATTCACACTGTACAGGGATGAATACTTTTGAACTTGCGACAAGTGCATTAACTGTTAAAAGACCCAGAGAAGGGGGGCAATCAATAAAAATATAATCATATTCAGATTTAATTTCATCTAATGCATTTTTGAGAATTGTCTCTCTAGACATCGCGTTTACCAGCTCAATCTCTGCACCAGCAAGGTCAATACTAGCCGGGACTAGATGTACGTTTTCGTATTTCGTCAAAACAAATACTTCTCTTACACTAGATTCTCCACTCAGAATATTGTAGATGGATTTTGAGAGTCCTTCATAAATAGGATTAACTGAGTCTTCATTTGAAACAAAACCTATTCCGGATGTCAGATTTGACTGAGGATCTAGGTCTACAAGTAGCACTTTTTTACCTAGATGACCGAGGTACGCAGCTAGATTTATAGCAGTAGTTGTTTTGCCGACACCGCCTTTCTGGTTGGCTATTGCAATTACCATAAACGTGAAATTACTTTGAATAAATATAACACAATAATCCGAAGCATTGAAGGTTTTGGGTTCCTTCCCATGAGAGTGTCCGAAAATTGAGAAGGATCTATCGCTCAACTTCTCCTCTATGAATAACTCCTACTACTGAAACTGGCCAGTATCGGAATACGACTTTTCCTTTGATGTTTTTTCTTGAGACAAAACCTATTTCTCTGTACCTGGAATCTTTGCTATGTTCACGATTATCTCCTAAAACAAAGTATGACCCTTCGGGGACCGTAACTGTCTTCTCAGACCTAATTAACGAAAGTTCTGGAACAGGTAACTTTGTTCTTGTGGTTGTTGGCAAGTATTTTTCTTTGAGCTTTTCCCCATCTACATAAAGGGTATTATCTTTGATTTCTACTGTTTCGCCTTGTAGAGCAACTATACGTTTTATGAGGTCGGTTTTTCCGTGTTTTACAATTACTACATCACCTCTTTGGTAGTCATAGTTGTATTTTTGCCCAAGCTCTGTGGTACCGAGGTACTGAATGGTTTTGTTTGTCAAAACCAGATCATTTTGATGGAAATTGGGCTCCATTGATTGACCTTCGACTTTGTTAGGCACGGCTATCGTTAGGTAAATTACTGCACAAAAAGCCACAGCAACGACAACCGTTTCGATAGTTTCAACAATACCTTTTGCTTTTTTAGTTTTAAAAAATGTATCCAAGAAATTTAGAGTGAAGATTCTCCCGGCCTGATGATTCCTAATTTTTCAAACGGCCAGTACCTTAAAAATACCCTTCCTTTAAGTTGGCTTCGAGAAACAAAACCCACATCGCTATACCTAGAATCTTTGCTAACTTCGCGATTATCCCCCATCAAGAAATATGATCCATCTGGCACGACAGCGTCGATTCCTTCTGAGAAATTGGAGCGTGAGTCATCTGGCATGGTGGTCACTCTGCCAGTAGGGAGGTATGGTTCGTGAAGTAAAGATCCATTTACAAAAACTCTGTCGTTTTCGATTCTAACAGTATCACCTTCAGTTGCGATAACCCTTTTGATCAGGTTTATTCCGTTGAAATCGAAAATCACTACATCTCCTTTGTGGTAGTCGTATACGCCCGCTCCAAAAGGTGTAGCACCAATCCACTGAACAGTACGATCAGCAAAAAGGAGCTCGCGGTTATAAAAATTTGGTTCCATAGAAGGACCTTCGACCTGACTAGGGATCAGAAATACAAGATAGATAAACAAACTAAAGGCAAGAGCTAAAACTACTGTTTGAAGTATGTCGATGATAACACTTCCTTTCGTCTTGATTTTGAGTTCGTGAATAAAAGGGTTTTTTTCTAGATTAAACATTGAATCAACAAATATATAACCTAAACAGTATAGAACAAAACTTACGCAATTGAAATCGAGACATCAGATTCGTTCACCTTAAACGGTTGTGATTGAGGCTCTTTCGATGTTTTGAAAGATTTTGCGTTCACTGCTGACAAGATCTCGTGATTCTTGTTTTGGATTACATTTAAAAGTTGATTATCTTCTGTATAAATTTTTACTTCGACTAGATCTCCCATCTTGAAACCAGATTTTTTTCTCAGGTTTTGAATTTGTCTTGTCAATTCTCGAACTAACCCTTCTTCACGAAGGTCTTTTGTTAGGCGACTATCTAGTGAAACTGTTAACTCGTCTTCTGTAGTTAACCAATTATCGCCCGAAGGTTTTTTCTTTGAGAATGTGACCTTTTTTACATTTAACTCATCTTTTATAATCTCTGTCATCCATTCCAGATCCGAGTCTGTCAACTCTACAGTTTTGTTCACAACAACAACTTCAGACAATGGTTGTCGTACTTTTAGAGAATTCTGGACACGAAGAGACTGACCAAGAGTTGAGACTGTTCTTACGATAGACATTTTTTCTAGAAGTGGTTTTTGCGAGTCAATAAACTTTCGATCATAATCATTTATATCAGCTAGGTGGATTGATTCATGATCCGAATCTTTGAGATTTAGAAAGATTTCTTCAGTTAAGAATGGAACGATAGGCGAGCACAGTTTCGTGAACTCAAGTAATACATGGTATAGGGTAGAAAGAGCTTGTTTGTCACCATCAGCAAATCGTTGTCTTGATCTTCGGATATACCACCTGGAAAGCAAATCGACAAATTCGGGCAACACTCTTACAGAAGCAGGAATGTTGTAGGAATCCATAGAATTTATAAAATTCTTTCTACTGACTTCGAGTTGAGCGAGAATCCACTGGTCGAGGGGATTCGTAGATTTAGTTTTGTCTTTAGGTGTCCAGTTGTGGATGTTGGCATAAGTTACAAAGAATGAATAGCTGTTCCATAAAGGAA
>CAZZFI010000078.1:0-4267 GCA_964653475.1 uncultured Candidatus Saccharibacteria bacterium
GCAAAGGGGGTCCCGAACAAACTTTCCCGAAAAGGTGATGACATTATATCAGAATGGTTAGATTTTGTTCAATAGGAATTGAAAAAGAATTTCACAATAGACTTGTTTTGCCTTTTTGATACCGACAATCCCCATTTTCTAGAAGTACTCCCAATAAACATTCTAAATCTTTCCTCAAACCAGCACCAGTAGGTCCCTGTTCTATCTGACTCCCTTCAGAAAAACCTACCTCAACACTTTTCATAACGATTAGTCAAACCTAGGTTTCTAAGTCTCCCCCGACAAATCCCGCTATCGCAAAACGATGACGGGATGCCTACTGCGAAGATTTACTCCATTCTGATTTTAGTAGAGAATAAATCTTCATATCATAATAAACTTCTCCACCCATCCAGTTTCCCGCTCGTGCGATACCTTCAAATTTAAAACCCAACCGTTCAGCAACTGCCTGACTCTTTGTGTTTTCCACTGCCGCCTGAATTTCTATTCTATTTATATTCAGTTCTTCAAAGGCGTACTTTAAAAGTACCTGAACCGATTTTGTCATAATTCCTTTACCGTAACAATCTTGGTCCAGCCAATAGCCTATGCTGGATTTATTGTTACTCGTATCGATTTTATGTAAATCCACTAAACCGGCAAATTGTCCCTTATAGTAAATTGCGAATGCTCCGCTTTTGTCTTCATCAAATCTCATTACATTTTTTTCTAAAAATACCTTACTATCTTGGGAAGATAAGGTTTTTGGCACCCAGTTAAGCCACCTGCCAAGGAATTCACGATTGCGGTCAACAGTATCAAAAAGTAACTGAGCAATTAGAGGGGTTGCGAGTTCAAGATACAAATCTGAATCAAGGATAAGTTTTTTCATAAGCTCAGAAATAATTTAATAAATTAGTTATGTGTTTGCCAATTCTCCCATCAACCAATTCCAGTACTTGTCCGAAACCGCCACTACTGGTATCGCAATAATGCAAGGTGTATCAAATGAATGAATTTCACTGATTTCCTGCTCAATCAGATCGTATTTATCCAGAGTGGCTTTGACTATCAAAACATTTTCTTTACTATTATCAATTTTTCCGGATTTAGGTGGCCAAAAGAAAAACGGTTGGATAGGTTCAGGGAAAACATTTACACAAGCAGTTAATCTTTTATTTAATAAATGCTTGCCTATTTTCTCCGCCTCTTCCTTACTAGCGCAAGTGACATAGATCAGGATCATTTGATTTTTTGAATTATTGGAGAATTTCATAATTTTTTCACATACTCACTTACTCTCACATGATAGCCTAGCTTCTCATAAAGATTAACTGCGGGAGTATTTTTGTGGTGAACATCGTTTAGCAGGACAAGCTCGCATTTATTTTTAATAAAAAAGTCCTCAATCGCTTTCATCAGATCTTTACCCAAGCCTTGTTTTCTCGCACTTGGACTTACATAAATTTCGTGCACTACCCCACACTTTTTTCCAATTTTAGTTCTTTCAGGTGAGTATTTAGGAGTTTCTCCGTATACAAAACCAGTCAATTCTTTCTTGTCATCTTCAGAGACAAGCAAAATCGCGCTTGGGCTTTTGGCTTTGGCTACCATATATCTAAGATAATTAGACATTAGTTTATCCGAAGATTTTACAAAGACCGAAGGATCAGCAATCTTCATATGATAGTCCATCGATTCACTCAACATCCTGAGGACTTCTTTGTAGTCAGGGTTGTTGTATAGGCGGATGCGCATGGTTTACTGCAAAAGGCTGTAAATACTTAACTGTTTGAGTATACCACCAAATTAGCTTTTGTTTAAGTTTTTGAAATCAATCTGTTTATAGATGGTTGCGTCTTTTCCATAATACACCGCCCACTCACGGTCTCCATAAGAAAAATGCCACCATTCCCCATCAAAGGGTGCAAATCCCTCGGATAGCATAATTTTTCTTAATTCCTTTCTATTTCCTGAAGCTAACCTGGAAATAAAAGGGGAAAAACTGTAAGAATCTTTACTAAATTCCCAGATTTTTGTACCAAAGTCCAAAGGCTTGCCATTCTTAAGAATCTGAACGTCTACCGCCCCACCAGTCGGGTGGCCCGAAACTTCAGGAACTGCTATATTCCTATGAACTACCTCTAGCAGCTCAATACCAGAAAATCGCTTACGATATTTTTCCCTAAATTTATTAAAAAGTTTTTTCTGTATCTCCAGGGAGCGATAGCCGTAGACAACTTCCAGACTGTAATTTTTATCAACTTTCTTTAGTTTAGCTACTACTTGCCGCAGTTTTACTGCAACAGATTCTCGTACGTAAATATTATTACCGGTAAATTTCTCCATGTCACTATCAACAGCATCAACCAAAAGCCCGTTTCTGGATTCGAGTATTTGTAGAGCTTCATCGTTATCTTTTGAAGGTACGCCGATTAGATCGGCGTACCTTAACATGCGCTCCTCGAGTTGTTGATAAACTTCTACACGTTTCATTTTAGAGAAAATGGTCCATCATAAAGTATATTAACTTCTCCAGAAATCTCCGCTCTTACAACTTTTCCCTGAGTGTCATCCCAGACACAGTTAACACTAATTTTTTCTCCCGAAGGTTGAATAACATCCAGATTTATACTTTCTTTATACCTGGTGGCAAGAGCTACGCCAATCGCACAAGTCCCACTCCCACAAGCAGTTTCATCAAATACTGTGTCTACTTCTTTAACCCAGACATTAAAATCAGCATTTCCTGTCGATTGGTTATAATAACTAACTCCCACTGCTGGTTGTTCTCGTAAGTCATAAGAATTTTCATCTTTAAGTTTAGTCAGAAGTTCGGACGGAAATTTTGAATCCGGATTTAAAACAACCATCTGGGCAATTCCATCAAGTTGAACAAGAATTCCTTCCTCAACTTCACTCACGGCTTGTTCCTGCGGTAAAGGCATTTCGACAGTAACTTGTCCGTTCTCTACTTTAAACTCAAGCAACCTATCAACTCCTGATACTTCTATTTTTCCTTGATAGTCTTGTCCTTTAGTTATAATCCAGATAACACTCCGTGTTGCATTCCCGCAAAATTCACCTCCAAACATTTCTACCTTAGCAATTGCCTCTTCGGACTCTGGAATAGTTACAAAACAACATTGTTCAATTTCAGGAGATTCGGGATAATCCCTTTTCCAATTAGCCATAATATTTCCATTTAACTCTTTTCTATTACGAGTCAACATTTGGTCGAACACTACTGCTGTTGTATTTCCGGACGGATAAGCAATAACTATTCTTTTTAAATTATTTCTTTCCTGCATAGTATCTTCATTTAGAAATTTAGATAAATAAATACGTTCATCAAGCGTAATACGACCGTCAGATCTTCTTGAAGGAACTACCTCAGTAATGTCGTCAGTGACAAACCCTTTTGAACGATAAAGAGAAATCGCCTTGACATTCTCTTTTGTTGTTCGCAACCCAAAGTTAGAAATTCCCTCCCCGGCGACGACAAGCAAGAGATCGCACAAAATCTGCCGACCAATACCCTCTCCCTGAAAATCAGGAGCTACGGCCAATTCTTCTATCCAATAACTACCTTTCTGTATAGGGAAACCACCTGCTAAAGCAACAGTCTCGTTGCCCAACTTTCTTACTAAAATGTTCCCTCCCTTAGTTAGTAGTTCTTCCAGACCTGCATATACTTCATCTGGAGTAAAATCTTCTTCATATGGTGGTTCTCTAAAAGCTTGCTGATAAACCTTTATAGTATCCTTCCCTATATCTTCAGGATTGTCTATACGCACCAATTGCGTTTGTTCTAAAATATCCATAATTAAAATGTAAAAAATAAAAATAGCCCTCCAATAAACATAGAGCTAAAAAACCCTCCGTTGACGGAGGGGAAATTAACTAGAAAAAATCTAAATTACCCTCCTTAACGAGGGTGGTGATGAATTATGTTCTGGGAAGATAATCTCTCAAGCACTGTCTTATACCCGTTCATACCTCTTTGCAACCACTGATTGACTCTTGTTACAGTAGCGATACTAACACCGGATTCTTTGGATACTTGCCGCTGAGTTTTGCCTTGATTTAATAGTGTCGCAACTTCCAGTCTGGAAGCAAATTCGTTGATCTCCGGTTCAGTCATCAGGTCACGACAAAAAGAAGCCACTTCGTCAACAGTTTCCAGCTGCAGAAAAGCTTCAAATAGTTTTTTGGTTTTGGTGTTTTTCCAATTATTCACAATTGTATTATTACATTAATACAAGATATTGTCAAAATTATATCGGGA
>CAZZFI010000079.1:0-4254 GCA_964653475.1 uncultured Candidatus Saccharibacteria bacterium
CTCTCATGTACGATTGCCACGTGCTCACTTGCACCCATTGAAGCACGGATTACTTGAGGAGTGATTTTGGTTTTAGGAGATAAAACTACTGCTTTTGCTCCGCTACACTCTGCTGTTCTAACTATTGATCCGATATTAAACTCATTAAATGATTCCCGTATATATATCAACATCAATTGATCTTCTTGATCTTGGATAATTTCGCGAAATGACAGATTTGGCAAAGCTGATCGTACTGCTACAACTCCCTGATGCTTACCTGTGTCAGAAATTCTGTTCAAGAACTCTACTTTTACAAAACGCATTTTGATCTTCTTTTTTTTGGCGATTTTTACAATCTCGTACATCTTGTCGTCTTTTTTTACTTTATCACGCATAAAGATCTCCCGTACATTTTCGGGATTAGATCTTAAAGCTTCTAGTACGGGATTTCTTCCTTCTATGTTCATAATGTTTCTGGTTTTAGACCAATAATTTCATAAACTTCTTCCAAAGTTTTGCTTGCTTTTTCGTTCGCTTTTCGACTTCCTTCTTCGAGGATTTTTTTAACTGAGTCTGTATCCGATTGGAGTTTTTCTCGAGTTTGTCTAGCTTTTTCGAAATATCTTTGATGAGCTAAAAATAGTTTTTCTTTAACCTCTACATCTCCGACGTCACCACTAAGATATCTATCTTTCAAGTCGTTAACTTCTTCAAGGTTGTCATTTAATAAATCGTGGAAAATAAATACCGGATTGCCTTCGACTTGCCCCGGATCAGTTGCTCTCAAGCGGTTGGGATCAGTAAAACAACTCATAATTTGTTTCCCGATAATTTCCTCATCTTCGAAGATTCCTATCACATTCCCTAAACTTTTGCTCATTTTGCGTTTTCCATCTGTCCCAACAACTCTAGCAACTTCTTTTCTTTCACTTATCAAAGCTTCGGGTAATGGGAAGAAATTAGTTTTATAAGATCTATTAAAACTCTCAGCGACATCTCTCATAAGCTCAATATGTTGTTTTTGATCTTCACCTACGGGTACTCCGTCAGGCTTGTAAAGCAATATATCTGATGCCATCAGTATTGGATAATTAAATAATCCCATGTTTACACTGTCTGTAGATGAACCTTCTTGTAGTTTATCTTTGAAAGCGTGCATGCGTTGCATCTGTCCGTATGAGATGTAGTTCGCTAACACAATCGCCAACTGTGTATGAGCAGGCACTTGAGACTGTCTAAAAAATGTTACCTTGTCAGTATCAAGTCCCAACGCCAAGTAATCAAGAACTACATTCAGTATGTTTTGTTCGAGGACATTTTTGTCTTGAACTGTAGTGAGTGCATGCAAATCAGCGACAAAGTAGTATGCTTCTTCTATTTTTTCCTGTAGTTCGATGTGGGGTTTTATTGCCCCGAAATAATTCCCGATATGCAACATACTCCCGCTGGGAGTTATTCCTGAAACTACTGTTTTAAAATTGTCCTGATATGTCATAATACGTAATGATAACAGATAACCAACGATTACGGAAATTTGAAATTTTTGTCTTATTGATACTTTTCTACAATAGTATGGGAGGAGTTCTATAATATTCTCAAGTCCTGTATTTCCCAGTCAATTCGTTTACTACCACCGTCAGGACCTGCTTTATCATATCTACAGACTCCTGGAAGAATTTGCGATTTTTAGTATCAGATACATCTTGATCTTTCCAGTCTACTTTTACTTCTTTAATTTTGAGACCCTTTTTCTCAACCAAATATAATAGCTCTACATCAAAAGCAGATACCGACCATCCACTCACTACTTTTGGTTTTAGTGCTCTCAACCTAGGAAATACTTCTTTCAGTACTTCACTTTCAAAAAGTTTAAATCCGCACTGTGTATCATCAATATTTCTCAAGATAAATAGTTTCCTAAAGCTACTAAAGAGACGTCCTGCTACTTTCCTTGTCATTGTGGCCGAGATTCTTTTACTTCCCCTAGAACCTATTATAGCGCGATATTCAGGGATGAATTGGAGGAGCTTATCAAGCTCTTTCAACGGAGTAGATTGGTCCATATCAGTGAAAAGGATGTATTTCCCTTTTGCGTGTTTCAAGCCATTGTAAATTGCAGACGGTTTCCCAGCATGTTTTGCTTTAATAACCTTGAGACTTCTGTTACTTGCGTAATTTTGTTCTAAATATTCTAGACTACCATCAGTTGAACCATCGTCGACAATCAGTACTTCGTATGTAAATTCTACTTTTCTGAGGTACTCAAATGCTTCGTGAAGAAGTCCCTTCTTTAAGTTTGATAGCTCATTGTACTGTGGAATTATAATTGTCAAAGAAGGGTTTTCAGTATTCATTGTTTGCATAGATTGTGTAATTATGAACTTGTTCAAGAATTGTAAAATTCATTTCAAGATTTTTGAAGAATTGAGGTCTTTTCCGTCTCGAATATTCATCTACAATCACGATCATCGCTTTGTTACTCGCAATTATTCCTTCTTTCATCTTTTCATCGGAATAATCGAGATGATACCAAACAAGGTACTTATTAACAAAATCCCCCTCGAGCTGAGTAAATATCCAAGGTTGTTCTCCGTAATAATAGTAATCTATTCCTGAATAATTTTCTTCAAAATGATCGATAAACTCTTTTGTCCAATCGTTACTTATGTGATTTCTCCAAAACCAACTTTCAGTAGATCTGTCTCCTGCCAAGTACGCAGGAAAATCAATGTAATATCTACTATGACCTCGTAAACGAGATTCATCAAGCAATTCAACATCTAATCCCCGACTGAATAGAAAAAGCACAGTCACCACGAACGTTGCACTGATTGATAGCAGTTTCTTGAGCGATATTTTTGGTCTCCTTGAAAGTAATGCCAGAGAAATAATCATGCTTGGGATAATTTGAATCAAATAGTGCGGATAAGGTCTCCCCGATAATGAAATTAACAATACGTTTAGAGCCACTACTGTAAACACAGTAAATTCTGATCTCGAGAACTTTTGAATCCTTGCTTTGAAAATCATTACCAGAAAGAATGCCCCCGCAAAAAAAACTTTGACAACATTCCATTTTGTAGCCCCATCTTCAGTTTCGATATATACCAGATTTGTTAGAAATACCGCGTCCGCAAACGATAGAAAAGCTTCTTTTATCAAAAGATAAATAGTGTAAATCCCGACCAGAACTGCAAATGTCGCTAATAACTTAAGATAATACTCTTTATCAAAAATACGTTTCTTAGAATTTTTTTTCGAAACAAAAACATAAATCAAAGGCGAAGCGATTATCGCTATGCTTTCTATAAATGCCTGAGGTTTTATCAAAAAAGACATCGTTAGCAAAACCCCGGTCAAAGTCGGCTTTCTTTTATAGAGTGATAAATACAGAATTGAGGTTGTTATGGGAATAAAAAAAAGTTCGCTATTAGCAAGATTCCCTTCTAAAAGAGGCGTTCCTAAAAGCAAAATCGTTATGAAAAGCAAGACAGATTTCAGTTTTTGTTCAATTTTTTCCTTAGTGAGCAACTTTTGCAGAAGAACCAGCACAACAATTCCCATCAAAATACTTAGAAGTTTTATAATCGGATAGCCCCAAAACCAGCCAAAGAATCCTCCAACAAGATAGATCCAAACCATCAAAGGCGGTTTATGATCCCATGCCTCAAGATATAGCTCTTTCCCTCTTAGTATCGCTTCTGCTTGGGTGGCATAAAATCCCTCATCAACATACCAAAAACCTTCAAATAGACTTGGTAGTCTCAGAAGTACAAATATGACAATCAGTAAAAGAAAAAACTTGTGACTAGATAGGAAACTCTTCATAATGGACATGATAAAACACAAAGAAAACCGTCTGCAAATAGAAAATTGCCAGACGGTTTTTTGATTCTATATTTTTGTTTACCCTTACTTCTTTTCAGCTTTGGTTGGCACCTTTTTGAGCATCATAACCAATCCTATAATTATCAACCCAACTCCAATTGGTTGGTACAAGCTGACACCTGTCATAGCCAAGACTCTTACTACATAGGTTGGAACCTGTGTGGGAGCAACGACCCCCAGTATACTTCCTTCGTCAGGGTCAGTAGGTACAACAGTAACTGTGGGTGTGACTGTATTTGTAGGTGTTGGCTCTACTATGTTCGTTGATGTAGGTATTACAGTGTCGGTAGGTGTTGGAGTTGAAATCACGGTTGGTGTAGGTGTAGTAGTTCTCGTAGGTTTTGTTGTCCAAGTTGGCCATGGTGTCTTGGTTGGTTTTGGTGT
>CAZZFI010000080.1:0-4154 GCA_964653475.1 uncultured Candidatus Saccharibacteria bacterium
ACTCCGTTATCAGTAGAAAAAACACTTATGTCTTTAGAGAATCTTTTGGATGTGAGAGTAAGGAAGATCTTGACGATCTGGCGTATAGCAAAATTGTCGTCGATTAGGACGATTTTATGATCCATGGTTATATCTACACTTCTTCTTACACAGTTTAGCCATTTACTTCGACCTTGACAAGAAAATTCACCCTAGAGATTCTCAACCGAGGGAAAGAGAAAGGTTATCGTCGTCCCAGTCTCCGAGTTCTTTATTCATTATCATATTTTTCTTGCCGAAATAACCCTGAGATCTTGTCCCGATATGTTTAAATCCAAGTTTTAGATAAAATTCAGAAACCTTTGGGTAAGTGTAGAGCTCAATAAGATGAGCCTTCTTTTGTATAGCAAATTCTTCGTAGACTTTGAATAGAGCTGCGCCAACTCCTTTACCACGATAGGCCAGTCGGACACCTATCCAGCTGATAAACCCGACACCCCCGTAAGTGTAGTCGCCAACTAGGAAACCAATCACCTCTTCTTCTTCAAGAGCAATATATATTTTTCTGAAAAATCTTTCTAGCCAGAGGTAAAATTTTTCCTTGCTATAGTCTTGTTTAAGAAAATATTCAATTAGTTTTGGCGAATATCCTGCATATCCTTCGTACATCACTTCACTGAAAAGATCGTAAAACTTTCCTATATCGAGAGTCGTCGCCTGTCTGATTACCATTCTTTAGAAAAAAATTTGCTTTTAGAAAAAGGATTGCGTTGTTGAGCATTGGAGATAAACCACTCAAGCATCAGAGGCTTTATCCTCAGAAATAAGAGCATGAAATAACTCGTGGTTACAATGGAAAGTATGATTAATGTTAACAATTCAACTTGAACAAACAATAAAGAAACCACTAACAATCCAAGCAAAGCATAGTATCTTAGATAGTTCCTGTGAAATCGATTACTCATCTCCACTACTTCAGGCACAATTTGTGATGATTTGAACGACATACCTCGAGTTAGAAAAACATTAAATGATATGGCATATATTAGTATCGCAAGTGTAAACAAAATCACAGTTGCCGTAATTTGAACGCCAATAACTGAAAGTATATTTATTGTTCCAAGGATTAGCAGAATTCCTGAAACTAAAACTAAAAATTCAGTAAGCAAAAACCACAGCAATTTCTCTCTTGTGATACCTGAACCCTTTAGTTGAAATGCTAAGAAAGCTATATAGATTAGTACACCCACATAAAGTGCGTATACGATTCTCTCTGTGATAAAAATTATAGTAGTTGGTTTATAAATCATTACCTGGAAATCTGATAGCTCTCCAAGTTCAGCAGAAATACTATCCTCCATAGATTTTAGATCTTCAATATCTACGTTTTGAAAAAAAACTTGAAAAACATTGCCTTCCATGGAATTTATCCTCGAGAAGTTTTTCTCACTTTTTATAACCCCCGCTACTTCATCAATAGAATGATCGTCTTTTGTAGTGAAAGTAACTACGTTCGAACTGACGTAATCGACACCGAAGTTAAGGCCCGAATACAATAAATATCCCATCAAAATCAATACTGGTAACAACCACAGCAACAATATATTTTTATTTTTTAAATTCTTCACTTCAGGCTAATTTTTGCTAATAAATTAAAGATTGCTTTGAAAAATCCAATTTTATAAATCAACCAAACCACAATTCCCAAGATAATTACTTGAATAAATTGATTTACAGATGGAGTTAACAGATTCTCGAAAAATACGATAAATGGAGCCAACACCGCCATACTTAATATCGATTTCCATCCCGTAAGAGAATTTTCTTCTATAAATTTTCCAATCTCTCGGTTTTTCTTATCTAGTTTTTCTGCTCCTCGAATCAGAATAATCTGCCCTAGAGTAAAGAAACCAAACATTACAACTGTCGCCGATACTAAAGCAAAACTCAAATTCATATTCATCATCTTTTGTATTGCGATAGTAAGAACTAGATAAAGTGATGATGCCATCATGACATATAGTGCTTTTCTTTTTAACATTACAAAAAGAAGAATATTTGTAAGGACAAGTCCTACAAAAGAAGCAATTTTTAGATTTGCCAAAGCATCAGTCCCAAGCGATGGAGAAACTCGAAAGCTTTCTCCGGGGACAACTCGACCTTCAAGATTCGGACTGCTCAAAACTGAAGCAATTACAGAATTGTTTAATTTTGTATCCTCGAAAAGTGTGTAAAGCATCAGACGATCGTTATCACCAAAAGAGTTTGGATAATATCCACTTGACTGAATTGCTACCATCTCTCCGTCGAGGGTAAATATTAGTGGTGTTCCCGTAGATATGTTATTTATTAACGCACCTTGCAGTTTTGAAGCTGATCCTGATTTTACAATAAGCAAGAGACCGTAGTTATGAGGATTTTCAGCGTCAGTCGAATAAATTCTTGAGTCAGATACTACCTTCACTGCCTCGATATCTTCATTCGTTATATCGGACGAAATTCTCCCATCAAATATAGAACCTGTTTCCAAAGATTCAGGATCCCTTTCAGGATCATCAATCAATACCTCTAATCTTCCTGGACTGGCTAAAATCCTGATGATTTGTTCATCTACTTCATCTGGAGTTGTCAGATGCAGTTGGAATTTTTCTTCCTCAAGGTTGTAGAAACTTGTTAATTCAAAATCTCGGAGTCCAATCATGGCCATTCTTCTAGCAAGGATTTCTTCGACATCACGGAAAGGTTTTAGTCTGTCTTCAGAGTAATCAGGAGGAGTAACGTCAAAAACAACTGTGTAACCTCCTTGCAAATCTAGAGCTGGTTTATACTCAAAGTGACTTGTGATTAAGTTAACTCCGAAATCCATTGGATTTATGTTGGAGATCTTGTACCCTTTCTCTCGGAAATTCACAGAGACAGTCGGGATTGCTATCGCTAACGCTAGTAGGAAAATTGCAAATACTAATAATGTCTGAAGTTTTTGTAACATCCGGAGATTGATAAACAAGGCTAATTCTATCACTCAAAGGCAAGATCATTCAACATTCAAAGTTCTTACCAGGCGCCCCCGCCTCCCCCGCCTCCTCCGCCTCCGGAGAAGCCTCCTGAAAAACCGCCTCCTCCACTCCATCCACTACCAGATGCAGTACCTCCAGAAGTAGACACAGAAGTTGTCATAGCAGATGTCGCCGTTTTTGTGAAAGTAGACATTGCATTTGCAAGGTATATCGTGTCAAAAGTTTTAGAACTTCCTTCGTACCAGTCTGGTTTTCCTTTGTAAATATCTTTAAACTTCTCTGCCCACTGTTTTTCGATACCAAATACGATCGCATAAGATAGGAATTTTTCGAAAGTCTCTGGTGTGAGATTTTGTACTCGGTATTTTTCGGCTGTTTCCATGTACATCTTAAAGCCGAGAATCTTATGGAATATTTCTGAACCTTTTACGGTTTTAGATGGCATGTATTTCGCTACAAAAGCTAAAACAGTTCCCATAATTCCAGTCGAGATCGCTGATCCGATAAAGACAGGAATAACCGTGTTCGCAAATGTTTGAGAAATCGCGAGAGCAATTATCAAGAATGCAAAAGCAATGTATTTGATTCTCACTTTATCAGGATTCTGATCAAAGTATTCTTTGTTTACAAGATCATCATAAATTTTGGTTCTGATTTCCGGGAATCTTGTATAGAAAGTTTTTTGTATATAGCTCAACGTGACCCTGTCTTTGTTTAAGAATAGGGCATCCATAAGTTCTTTCTCCGGCTCGGTTAGATCAGAGTAATCTTTTAGTTTCAAGAGTTCGAAGTCAGCTTTCTTAACCTTTATTCCAAGAACTTGTTTTGCTTCATACTCCTTAATTTTGATATAACCTCGATAAGCAAGGTCTATTATAGTAGCCGTAATATCGACCATATCTACCTGTTCATCTTTTAGAGATCCCAGCACATATGGATGAAGATCATCTGGCGGATTGTACTCGGGAACAATTACTCTTTTTTCGAGCTGATCTTTACCTTTTCTTCGCCACAAACCATATACAAAGATCAGTCCAGGAACAACCAGAAGGCCTCCTAGTACGTTTAACGCAATGATAATTACTGTTTTTATATACTCTTCTCTTGTGAGTTCTAGATGTACCTTGAGATCCCGTTCTTCTCCAGGTTCTAGTTCCA
>CAZZFI010000081.1:0-4062 GCA_964653475.1 uncultured Candidatus Saccharibacteria bacterium
GCAGTTATCCCAGAAAACAGAATAAACACTAACAGAACAAGAGAGAGGAGATATTGATTTTTCTCCTCTTTGCTTGCAGATTTTTTCTTAGACATTATATAAATACTTATCTTTTACAAGAAAAACCGATATCGTCTTTCGCATTAGTCGCAGAAGTCCCTCCGTCTTCGGGTTGTCCATCTTCTCGACAGAATGCAAGTATGTAACCATCATTAATAAGCTTGTAGTGGTACTGAGTTTCATTTGTAGTGGTAGCCTCTTGACCATTATTCTTGCTGGGTTTAGCGGAATTCCTAAGCGTCACATCAACTTGTAAAGTACAATCAGAGGAATTTAGACATATGTTAGCAGTACTGGTAGCATCATTAAACCTCACATCCCCCGGATATTGTCCATATCTAGAGTAGAAATCGTTGATTCCTATATTAATATCTTCAAGTGCTTTTCTTCTTTGAGTTTCTCTTGAATTTTTTTGTACTTGCAAAATACCGAATATCGCAAGTGCAAGGAGGACTGCGATGATGGCCATTGCTACAAGTAACTCTAGTAATGTAAATCCTTTTTTATTTTTCATTTTAGAAAAATTAATTAATAAATAATTAGATAATTTGAGCGATGTTGTAAATGGGGAAGTAAACCGCAATCGCAAGGAAAGCCACCATTCCTCCCACAATCAAAAGTAACAGCGGTTCGATGAGACTTGTGAGATTTGCGGTCATTTCGTTTACTTCATTTTCGTAGAAACCAGACAGATCATGTAATATTTTGTCGAGAGACCCTGTATCTTCTCCAGTTGCTATCATTCTAATCACTATGCTTGGTATAACATCAAACTTCGCTAAAGAGACTGCAAGAGAAGAACCTTTCGAGACTTTTTCAGCGCTTACAACCAAAGCATTACTATAATGAATGTTATTAAGTGCGCCAGATGTCGAATACATTGCATCAATTATAGGAATTCCACTTTTTAATAACATGCTTAACATTCTAGTCATATCGACAACCTGAATGTTGTTTATCAAAACACCGAGAATAGGCATTCTCAAAAAGAATTTATCTATTAATTTCCTACCTCCTTGTGAAGCGTATATCATACGATAACCTAATATAAGAGCTAGTACGATTAAAATCGTCAGAATTAAAGCATAAGGAGATGTAAAAAAATTGCTTATCGCGACCAATACTCTTGTGACAAACGGAATTTGTTCTTCGGCGCCAAGATCTTGATAAAGTTCAACAACAGCAGGAACCATGTAGATAACAAGAACTATCATTACAACGATAGCTGTCAAAACGATGACAGTAGGGTAGATCATTGCGTTCTTTACCTTGCTTTTGAGGTTGTGCTTCTTTTCTATATCGATCGCAATCTGCTTCATAACTTCAACTAAATTTCCGCTTTTTTCACCAGATTCGATAAGGCTAAGTTGTATTTCATCAAAGATAACATCTTGTTTAGCAAAAGAAGTAGAGAGGGGAAGACCACCTTTTACATCGAAATATACTTTTTTTAGTTTATCTTTTAGACCTGGGTATTTTGCTTGTTCAACTAAAACTTCTAAAGCCTGCAATATTGGGAGTCCTGCTTCTAACATAAATGTTAACTGCTTAATCAAAAAGACTTTTTCTTTAAATGGAACCCCTCCTATTTGAATACCTAGAAGATTTTTTACATCGAAACTTTCTTCGATAGTTATAACAACAAGGTTTTTTTCGTGCAAATAGTCAGCAACATCTTTCGCGCTTTCAGCTTCTCTTTTTCCAGTGAGAATTTTTCCTTGTTTGTCTGCAGCTTCAAATTGAAATAACGCCATTAGTTTTGTTTTAACAAACTGATTAGGTCATTGTGTTTGACTGTATACGCTTGAGCCTCATCCAATGTTATCTCCCCAGCTCGAATAAGGTTTGCAAGAGATTTTTCTAAACTCACCATTCCAAGTTCAGCACCAGTTTGGATCATATTGTCTATCTGGTATGTTTTCTTTTCACGGATAGCGTTTCTTATGGCAGGTGTCGCTATCATTATTTCGCATACTGCTCGTCTGCCTCCACTTTTTACAGGGACAAGTCTCTGGGAAACTACTGCGTGTATAACATTTGCTAATTGGGCTCGAATCTGTGCTTGAGCTACATCAGGGAATACATCGATAATTCTATCTATTGTTTGAGAAGCGGAGTTTGTATGCAGAGTAGAGAAAACGAGATGACCTGTTTCTGCTGCGGTAATAGTGAGAGCAATTGTTTCGTAGTCTCTCATTTCCCCAACTAACACGACATCAGGATCTTCACGCAAAATCTCTCTAAGTCCTCTTGTCCAACTTCTGACATCTCGTCCTACTTCTCTTTGGTTTACAAGCGCTTTTGCTCTAGGAAAGATATATTCAATAGGATCTTCAATTGTCAGAATGTGTCTTGGCTGGTTCAAATTGATTTCTTGGATAACAGAAGCTATTGTTGTACTTTTTCCACTTCCAGTTGGTCCTGTGACTAAAACTAGACCATTTGCAACATTTGTGAAATCTTGAAGAACTGGTGGCATTCCCAAGTCTGCAATAGTTCTTATCTGAGATGGTATAAGACGAAATGCTCCCGCAAGTTGACTTTGTTTGTAAAAGATATTTATTCTAAAACGATTTCCACTTTGGTGAGTATAAGAAAAGTCTATGTCTAAATAATTTTTAAGTTGTTCTTTTTGTTTGTCCTGCAGAATTTCTGCAAAGAGACTCATCACTTGATCATCATTTAGTGGAGCAGATGGAATAGGAACTAGATCTCCATTTACACGCAGTAGAGGAGGATAGCCAACAGATATATGCAAATCTGATGCACCTTTTTCTATTGCGAGAGAAAGTAATTCTTGAATTGATTTAAACTGTACACTATTTTGAGTGAATTCAACTTTTGGTTCTTTTGTAGGTTGGTAATATGTAACTGCGCTTTCAGCTGAAATATTTGGTGGGGTGCTTGGAGTCTTCGCAGCCGGTTCGCTTGGCATAGTAACTGGACTCGCTGCTTGATCACTTTGAACTGGGACATCTTGTTTAGGAGTATCTTGATTCTGAGTAGGCAGATCGTCTCTAAAATCAGTTATCAATTGATAATCAATATCGTTAATTAACCTGCCTCCGGTGTCATTCTGAGCGGGGAGAGGAGGACCAAAATATTGTTTGAAATTACTAGTCGATTGGTTGGACAGATTTGAATTTTGCATAAATAATTGTACTTAATTAACCACTCGAAGGACTTCTTCAATCGTAGTAATTCCTTCGAGAACTTTCAAAAAACCATCCTGAACCATGGTTGTCATGCCTTTTTTGACAGCAAGGTTATGAATCTCCTGTGCTGTAGCAGTTTCCGAAATCATTTCAAGCAGTTCCTCATCTAGTGTAAATTCCTCAAAGATACCGATTCTTCCACGATATCCACTATCTCCACACTTCGGACAACCACTACTCTTAAATAGAACAAGCTTGTTATTATTCTGCCTTAAAAGAGCTTGAAAATCAAACTCAGGGATATCTTTTACATTTTTCTCTACTATTTCTATTTGTTCTCCTGAAGCTTCATATTCTTCCTTACAGTCTTCACATAGTCTTCTTGTTAATCTTTGCGCAGCAACAACATTTATAGTAGAAGAGAGAAGAAATGGTTCTACCCCCATATCTACAAGTCTAGGAATTGCGCCAGCTGCACTATTTGTATGAAGTGTCGCTAAAACAAGATGACCAGTAAGCGAGGCCTGTACAGCCAATTTCGCTGTTTCTTGATCACGAATTTCTCCGACCATCACGATATCTGGGTCTTGTCTTAGGATTGCTCTTAATCCATTTGCGAAAGTAAGCCCGACGTCATTATTAACTTGAATTTGAGTAACTCCGTCAATTCGAATTTCAACCGGATCTTCCAAAGTCACAATATTTACTTCTGGCTTATTAAGAATCCGAAGCGAAGCTGCGAGAGTGACTGTTTTACCACTACCTGTTGGCCCAGTCACTAAAACAATACCTTGAGTTTTTTTAAGACCCTCTAGAAATTCTTCACGAACACGCCCCCTGATACCAG
>CAZZFI010000082.1:0-3906 GCA_964653475.1 uncultured Candidatus Saccharibacteria bacterium
TTTCCGAGATCCAAACTCTAGCTCAAGATAACCGAAATTGATTTTGAGTGGTATTTTTTTGTAATCAGTATTCTCCAACTTTCAACTTTAAGAAAAATAGATTAATAACCCATAAACAGGCATCAACGGTAAAAACAAATACACAATAATTGCGAATAAAATAAATGGCAGTAAAACAAGTCCGACTCCGATCCCAAATAACACCCAAGACAGTCTTATCGGGAATGCTATCAATCGTCCCATCCTTGTATAATCCTGATACAGCGGTTGAAAAAGGTTTCGAAGCATCGGAGAGATGTTTAGGACATTTAAGATAAATACCCATCCACCAAGTAGTTTCTCAAGCACAATCCGAGCTTGAATCACATACCACCAAAGAAAATAGTTTACAACGTATTTGTTGATCAAGTTCATTTGTAAAACAGTACAATCTATTTATTGTAGAGGAAAAAAGGGGAAAATGTAAGTAACTGAACACGGTGCTAAAAACAGAAAAATCCCCCGACTTCATCTCTGAAGTCGAGGGATTCCAATATCGGGTTGAACGAAGATTACATCATCCCACCCATGCCACCCATTCCTGGATCAGGCATTGCAGGTTCATCTTTCTTTGGTTTGTCGACGACAACTGCTTCGGTAGTCAAAAGAAGACTTGCGACAGATGCTGCGTTTTCGAGAGCCAGTCTTGTGACTTTGACTGGATCGAGAATTCCGGCTTGAATCATATCAACAAACTGTTCTTTTCTTGCATCATAACCTTTTCCTTTTCCTACTTGGCTTACTATAACGGAGCCTTCTTTTCCAGCATTCTCAGCAATCATTCTTGCTGGTTCTTCTAGGGCACGATTTAGAATATCTACACCAATTTGCTCATCACCAGTTACTTTTACTGATTTAAGAGAGGCTCTAGCATCGACAAGAGCGACTCCTCCGCCAGGTACTACACCTTCTTCAATAGCAGCTCTCGTAGCTTGTAGAGCATCGTCTAGCCTGTCTTTTCTTTCTTTCATCTCAACTTCGGTTGCAGCCCCGACCTCGATAACAGCAACTCCTCCTGATAATTTAGCGAGTCTTTCTTGTAATTTTTCTTTATCATAATCTGAGTCTGTTTTTGAGATCTCGTTTTTGATCTGCTCCACACGTGCTGTTATGGAAGCTTTATCCCCATCCCCGTTAACGATAACAGTTTCGTCTTTGCTGACAATAACTTTTTCTGCCTTACCCAAGTCATCAAGTTCAGCACTTTCTAGTTTTTTTCCAAGTTCTTCTGAGATCAGAGAACCTCCAGTCAAAACTGCTATATCTTTCAGCATTTCTTTTCGTCTATCACCAAATGCTGGAGCTTTTACTGCAACGATATTTAAGATTCCTTTTAGCTTGTTGACTATCAAGGTTGCTAAAGCTTCTCCTTCGACCTCTTCTGCAATAATTACAATATCTTTTTTACCTGTTTGAGCGATTTTCTCGATCAAAGGAAGCATATCTTTTACTGCAGAAATTTTCCCATCTGTCAGAAGTATGTAAGGATTTTTGATTTCTGCGGTTAGGTCTTCCGTATTTGTGACGAAATATGGAGAAATGTAGCCTTTGTCGAATTGCATCCCTTCTACATACTTCTCTACTAAACCAAATGTCTGACCTTCTTCAACTGTGACAACACCTTCTTTTCCGACTTTATCCATAACGTTTGCTAGAATGTTGCCGATTTCTTCGTCTCCATTTGCACTTACTACAGCAACTTTTCTGATCTCTTCCTTATCTTTTACTGGTTTTGCCATATCTTTTAAACTGTCGACAACAGCTTTCACACCTTTTTCAATTCCAGTTCTTATTTCCATAGGGTTTGATCCAGCTGCGATATTTTTGAATCCTTGATTAATAATAGCTTGAGTCAGAACAACTGCTGTTGTTGTACCGTCTCCAGCTTTATCTACTGTTTTGGTAGCAGCTTCTTTGACAATCTGAGCCCCAGCATCTTGAAGTTTTTCTTCTAGTTCAATCTCTTTTGCGATAGTAACTCCGTCTTTTGTGATTTGAGGAGAACCGAAAGATTTGCCTATCAAAACATTACGGCCTTTCGGACCTAATGTCACTTTGACAGCATTAGCTAGTTTATCAACTCCGGTTTTGAGTTCTTTTCTAGCTCTTTCGTCGAAAATAATGTCTTTTGCCATGTTGAAAATCTGTTAATAAGTAAATTATTGAAGAACTGCGAGAACAGCATCTTCATCCATTATCAGATACTCTTCTCCATCGAGTTCGATTTCATCTGGAGAATATTTTTTGAATAATACTTTATCTCCGACTTTTACATTGAACGGAATCGTTTTTCCGTCTTTAGTAACCTTTCCTGTTCCCAAAGCAACAACTTCGCCTTTTTGAGGTTTTTCTCTATCTACAGTGTCTGGAAGCACTATACCTGAAGCTGAAACTTCTTCTGTAACTGGTTTTACGAGGATATTACCTCCTAGGGGTTTGAGATTTATCTTAGCCATACAAATCTACTTTTAATAAATAAACTAGAAAGAAGAAAGAGTGTTTAGCACTCTTACCGTGTTGGTGATAATAGTGAAATTCTATTCTATCCTGATAGTAATTGTCAATAGCAATCAGCACAAAGAGCTTGAGGATCGGTTATTTAAACGTTATCCTATTCGGATTATTAGGGATTTTCCTCCATTTTTCTGGAATAAAGCTTGGAGAATAAGTGATTTTCACACTCTCTATTTGTTCTAGCTCTTCTAGAAATTCTTTAGCTTCATCTAACGATTTGCCTGCGATTTCATCTTTTTGTTTGTCTAATTCCATGTTTTCGTTAACTTCTCCTTTTGCACTTAACTCAAATGTTATTTTTGACTCTTCTATTTTAATATTTTTGATCTCGAAGTCATCTACTTTAACATCCGCAGCTTCTGTCGCACTCTCGTTTTGTTTGATTATCTCTTTCGCAAGCTCTTCAATATCAGACTCCACAAGCTTGATTGCAGTCACTTTCATCTTGAGATCGATCGAGAAATTTTCTGCTTCTTCGTCAGTTTTTACACTTTGTTTAAATTCGACTTCTTCGTACTTTTCACTTCCAGTAAGCAGTTCTTCTCCGCTTTTCATCTCAGCTTTTAGTTTAGTGGTGAGATTTCCTTTTATCGCCGTTTCCAGGTCTCCTTTTGCTTTATTTACATCTTCCGCAGTGACAGTTGTGATCTCCTCGGTTGTCCCACCGCTGATACCTCTGATAACATATCCCAACACTTGATCAGTTGTGAATCCCTCGATCCGGAACATTATCGCCTCACCCCTTTCGATGTTGTATTTCTCGCCAAATTCTTTTGCCTTAACCGGAATGTCTTTTTTGTATTCGTTAGCAGCTATTACTGTATTAGATGTCAGTTCATACTTCAGATTCGTCGATATATCAGTAACTATCTGACCAGCAGAGAGGTTAACTCCTGAGTCTTCGTTTAGATTATTTATATCCATAACTCCCTGAGCAAATTCTCCAGTTTCTTTTTTACCAGTTGCTGGATTATCCGCAGATGAAGAATCTTCAACTGTAACCTCATAACCTGGGATAATAAGATTTTCTCCATCCACATCTTTTGCAATTGTTGATACTGTTATAACTTCGTTAATCGAGCCTTCTGATTGACTAAAATCTACCTCAATATCAACTTTAGACATCTTGGTATAACCATATGCAAAAACACCTCCCGAGATCAATACTAGTGCTAACAAGACGATTCCTAAGATTATCAAAATTTTCTTGAACTTTTTTTTGTTTGGTTTCGCACCTGTTTTTTTGAGTCTTCGATCAGTCACCTTTGATTCAGGTTCTTCCTTTGGAGACTCAACTCTATCACGCACAACTGGCATATCCTCTGCAAGTTCTTCTGTACTCTCAAGCTCACT
>CAZZFI010000083.1:0-3801 GCA_964653475.1 uncultured Candidatus Saccharibacteria bacterium
GTGATTGTGTCTTTAATCCCAAGTTTTTTGTTTACCTGATATCTTCCAGTTTTTCCTAGGTAGAACCTTCTTTTGCTGAAAAATATGTTGTCGATAAATGCTTTTGCATTTTCGATATTTAACGAGTCTTCTGGTCTTAGTTTTCTGTAAATCTCAAGAAGCGCTTCTTCTGAGTTAGTGGTAGTGTCTCTTCTAAGAGTTGCATCAAGAAGTCTCAAGTCTTCAATTCCTGACATCGCGTTTTTGAGGTCTTTGACAGAAGAATAACCCAGAGCTCTTAAAAGAGTAGTCAAAAGGATTCTTGGTCGTTTGTCGAGGAGCTTTATTGACATTACTCCGTATTTGTTGACCTCGAAATCAAACCATCTACCCCTAAGAGGCATAAGTTTTACGGCATACAGTGGAAATTTACTTGTCGAAGTTTTTTGTTCAAAAAAGAGCATCCCTTCTGCACTCATAATTTGCATAACAACAACCCCTTCCTTTCCTTTTACTACAAATGTTCCCCTCTCACTCATCATAGGAACATCTGCAACAAAAAGTTTTTGCTTTTTGATTTCTCCTGTTTTTTTGTTAATTAGCTTTACAAACACATACAGAGGTTTTTGATAAGACAGTCCTAGTCTTTGAGCCTCTTGCATCCCCATATTTACTTCTCCCCATTCTAGTTCTTCGAATGAAAGTTCCCATGTTTCTCCAGTATAGTCTTGGATAGGATTTACTTCTGAGAAGATTTCTTTTATTCCATTCTTCAGAAAATCTTCAAACGATTCTAACTGTGCCTGAATCAGGTTTGGCTCAAGTTTATCTAGCTTATGTGCTGCCAGATTAATTCTTTCGTTTTTATTTTTCATAGTTGTTCGAAAGTATTACGCAAATAAAAGAACTTTGAGTTTTCAAAGTATTTTGGTATGCTTAATTTCTCTGAAAAATTGGCTTAAAAAATATCGACCTGCTTGTGATAATAAAAAACACGCACAGAAAAATGTGCGTCATTTAGTCACAAGCTATTAACTTAGTAAGCCGATAATCAATGTTTTATCCAAGAGAATTTTTTGCTTAAGCAGTTATACTTATATCATATACATTACAGCTAAGTCAACTAATCCTAGCCTTCTTTTCGATTATTTTGTTTGTAAATTTCTTTACATCCCTAAATTTTTTTCATATGCTATTAATATTAATTGATTAGTCAAAATTATGAGACGTTTATTTACTACGATTTTATTGACTTTTGTTTTCCTTTTTTCCTACTCTACAAGCGTACTTGCGCTTACTGCTTCACCAAGTAGTGGCCAAGTAAGCCCCAATTCCGAACAAACAATTGCTATACTCGCTGCTCCTCCAGGTGATAACGTTGGTGCAGCAAAACTCAGGCTTAATGTATTTGGCGCAACGATTGTCCCTGGATCTGTCTCTTTCGAATCTTCGGAATCTAACGGATACCTTACGATCGGGGTTTGCGAAGGCCAAACCAGATACACTGACGATTCTGTTTGTGTAGACATGGCAAAATCTTCAGGAGTTGTTGCTTCTGGAGACCTATTAGTTCAATTCAGAATTAAATTTGATGAGTTCGGACTTGCAGGAAAGGTTACGATCGATGCATCGGGAAGTGGATATTCTACTGGTACAACTTTTACCCCAGTAACAAACTCTAATCTTGCTGAGTTCGACATAGTTGCAAACAACTCTCCCGCTCCTACCGATCTCCCCATCACTGGCATAGAAGATTATCCAGGACTAGTCTTACTACTTGGGGTAGCGACAGTTGCATTGGGAATCGGATTCTTTGTCTGGAGAAATCAAGAGCAAGAAATTACTGCTTAACATAACTGACTAAACAAATCTTTGGAAGACGATAAGAAATCAATAAAATCTCTTCGGGAAGAAATGGCTGGTCTTGATTCTCAGATAGAATCTTCAAAAGCTATTCGAAAAATCCTAGAAGAAGAAAATAAGCCTATTTATAGTGTTTATAAATGGGAAGCACCCGAGAGAGTATTTGAACCTAAAGACAAAAAGTGGTATTTGATGGTAAGCTCAGTATCTCTTTTTATAATAGTTCTATCCCTTCTCACAGATAACTACGGATTGATTGTCGCAGTTGTTGCGTTAATCATTCTTCTTTATGCTTTAAACAGCGTTGCTCCTGGAAATTTAACTCACGAATTAACAAATAAAGGAATTTCTATCAATTCTATACTCTACCCTTGGAAAAATATCGATCATTTCTGGATCAGCAGACGCGGAGAACATCGTTTCTTGAACTTAGTTGTAGAACCAAAAGAAGGTGTAGAAGACCAAATAATCTCATACCTAGGTGGAAACAGTGACATCAAAAAAATTGTGTCTTATACTAGCCAGTTTGTCGATTATATTGCTGAAACTGAAATCAGCAAGAGTTTTATCAGCGAAAGGCTTTTTGGAGTAGTTGAACCGCTGAGCAAGTTTATTGAAGAATAACATCCCTTCTGAAATGTAATATTCTCTCTTGTGCGTTATAATTAGCGGTAAATGCACCAATAGCTCAGATGGATAGAGCGTCACTTTGCGGAAGTGAAGGTCGCAGGTTCGAATCCTGCTTGGTGCAATATAGTATAAATTGTTTATCTCCCACGAACAGGAACCCTAGATTCTCCCTCCTATGAGATAGGAGTGACTAACCAGCCCTACGCCTCTCAAGTTCGGCTAGTGCTGGTTGAGGAATCCTGCTTGGTGCAGTCCTTAGTAAAATACCTTTATCCTACTAACAGAGTTACTCAGATTATCCCCAATTTTTAAAGAGGACGGACTAGCCCTACACCTGATTAAGGACTCTTGCTGGTGCGATTTTTTAGTTCTCCAAGTCGTTTGCTTTGACAATTTCTGCTAGAATAGTAGCTATCTTCCTATGATCAAAACAGCTTTTGAACTAAAAACAATTGGCAAATTGCTTGAGGAAAAACGAAAGTCTAAAAAACTCAGCTATGTCGAAATTTCCGAGATTATCAAAATTAATCCTGAGTACCTTGAAGCTCTTGAGAATGCTGATTATTCTAAATTTCCTTCTGAGGTATATATCAAGGGTTTTCTTAAAAATTACGCCCGCTTCCTTGGAATAGATCCTGAACATGCAATTGCACTCTATCGCAGGGAACGAGAATCTGGAAAAAACATTCCGAAGATAAAAGTATCTGATAAGATCAAAAGCAAAAGTATTGACCTTTCTCTTAGCCGAAACCGGATTTTGACTCTTATCGCTACATTTCTAGCTCTACTCACTATTTTTTATGTAGGAAGTTATGTGCTCGACATTTTCCAAAATCCAAGACTAGAGCTCTCAAAACCAATTGAACTTTCTTCTAATGAATCAGGTGAGTATATTTCGAACGACGAAACTCTTACTCTGGAAGGAGTTTCAGAAATTGGAAATAAATTAACTATAAACGGACAAGAATATAGGGTGAACAGCTTTGAGCAATTCACTGTGGAGCTAAAACTTCAAGAAGGAAACAATTCGTTCCAGCTTATTTCCGAGAACCAACTAAAAAGAAAAAGTGAGATTAATTTAGATGTGCTTTATGAACCTCAAGAAGAGCTCGAACAAATTCCCACAGTCGAGCCCACTTCAGTTCCAACTGCACCTATCTCAGTTCGAATAGAAGTTATCGCAGAAGGAGCATATATCGAAGCGAAGGTAGACGGACAACTTGAAGAAGCAAGAGCATTTCCAGTAAACGAAGCGATAAATCTTTCTTCTCAAGAAGTCTTTGAGATTTTCGTGCCAAGAATTGAAAGTATTAACCTCTTTGTTAATAA
>CAZZFI010000084.1:0-3580 GCA_964653475.1 uncultured Candidatus Saccharibacteria bacterium
AATCTAGCACGGTTTTAATATTTGCTTCATTGCCTGTATCTGCTCCTGCGAGAAAGTTCTCAGGACTGTTAGATCCTCCTTTTATCCATGATGTCTTTGTTTTGGCACATTCGAGGTAATGTTTTCCCACATAGTTCAGTCGTCCGCAGTTTGAATAAAACCCTCCTGCTGTTGAGTCTCCTGAAACTTGGAAACTTCCGCTAGCGGGAGAAATATTGACATTGGTACCTCCGCCATTTACTGCCACATCTTTCCCTGTGGTTAATCTTGCAGAATACGTCCATGAACCTTCCCTGTCGGCTGTAAAGTGCGCTCGCCACTGATTACCCGATCCACCAGACCCATTCCCTACAAAGTATCCCGGTACAACATATGACTTGCTCCCATTTACAAAAGTTACAGTGAGGCGATAATCAAGAAACGGGTTTGGATTAGAGCTGTTTTGAGAAAGGCCGTTGTGACTCCCGGTGAAGTTAAGTGTTATCTCGTCCCATCGTTTATATGTGGGAGTCGCAGCATCGGCATCGTCAATAGGTTTAAAAGTCAGATTTCCTACATAGATCAAAAGTCCGCCGACAATGAAAATGCCAAGTAAAAGAATAGCTGTCCAAAGCTTTTTGTTTTTTTTGTTGAGTCTAAGTCGTTTCAATTTCGGATAGGATACTACTAGATTATTCAATAAATTGGAGATGTTCGCAATAATTTTGTGCTAACATTACCTTAGTTAACTTTTTACTTTTAAATAATGACAAATACGAACGACGATTCACGTCAGGATGATACCCCACCAGTGCAAGATGGCTTTTACTCAGATGATGTTCAGGCTGCTGCTCTGGCTGACAACAACATGGATCCTGATCAGTTCGAAGAAAAAGAAGAAATCCCTGTGACTTCTGGAAATATGGAAATCGGTGATCTGGATAACGATGACGAGATTTCAGATGGGAATCTTGAGGAGAGTTATGACGAAGAATCTGTGCCGGCTGGCGATAATGTCGTTGATAGTTAATTACTATTATTACGAATGGCAGTAAAGATCCTCAGAACTAAAGTGTCCTCGCATGAAGACATAGCAAATAAAGTCCACAAAATAAGGATAATTTTCTCAGAAGGAGAAGGTCTTGAATTCCAAGCAGGGCAATTTGTGAATATCCTTGTGGCTCCCGCAACAAGAAGGAGTTATTCGATTGCGTCGTCTCCTGCAGACTTAGCAGGAATAGATCTGATCGGTGATTCTGTAATCGGAGGGCCTGGATCTATATTTTTCGCAAACGCAAAGCAGGGTGATGATATCGAAATTTTAGGACCGCTTGGGAATTTTGTTTACAAAGAGAGTCAGAATCCTGCATGTTTTTTTGCGACTGGAACAGGAGTTGTGCCATTTATTTCTATGATTAGTTATGCTCTTGAGACTGTGCAAACAAAACGCCAGATTATTTTGTTCTTAGGGTTCCGGCATGAAGAGGATATTTTCTACCGAGAGTTTTTCGAAAACCTTGCTTCTCAATATACAAATTTCAAATTTGTTATGACTTTATCAAAACCAAGTAATGACTGGAGTGGATTACAAGGGAGGATAACAGACCATTACATAGAATATGCAAAAGAGAACCAGAACTTTGAAGGATATGTTTGTGGTTCGAGGACTATGATTTCAGAAGTTGTTGAGAATCTCACAAATCTAGGAGTACCAAAAGAAAATATTTACTATGAGCAGTACTACTAACCGAAAGGCTTTCATGTCAGGTATTGTAGTAGCAGTTGTAACAGCAATATATTTTTTTATGCTCCGCGGAGAAATACCCTTCCCGAAGAGTGTAAGTTTAGGTTTCTTAGATATTCATTTGTATGGAGTTTTTATTTTATCTGGAGTTTGTATAGTTTCGTTTCTTTTTGATAGAGAGAAACAAAAATATCCCGAATTAAAGAAGGTTGATACTGTTGATGCGTTATTGTGGATTTTGATACCTGCGATAATTTTCGCAAGGCTCTGGCATGTAGCTACAGATTTTTTTCTTTATACAGACAACATTCAAGAAATCTTTTTCATCTGGAATGGAGGACTAGGAATTTTTGGAGGTCTGATTGGTGGCCTAGCTGGAGCATATTTTTATGCGAAAAAAAATAGTATAGATTTGGTAAAAGCGCTTTCACTTGTTGCGGTGTTTTTGCCATTAGGGCAGGTTATTGGGAGGTTTGGAAATTTCGCAAACCGAGAACTTTATGGTAACAAAACAGATCTACCATGGGGTTTATTTCTCGAAGAATACAAAAAAAGTTTTCACCCGACTTTTGCATATGAGCAAGTAGGAAATTTCTTGTTATTTTTGATCTTGTTTTCTCTCTATAGAAAGCTCGGATTGAGCAGAAAGTGGATAAGCATTTATCTCCTAGGTTATTCTGTTGTGAGATTTTGTGTTGATGCTTTCCGGAAAGAACCAAGAATTTGGATGAATATGACTGTTGCGCAGATTATCTGTTTGGTATTAGTTTTTGTTAACATTATTTATCTGATTAAAGTTAAAAAACGAGATGGAAAAAGTTAAAACAGTATTTTTCGGTTCTGGAGAATTTGCAGTTCCAATACTTAAAAAACTTTTAGAGCATGACTTGATTGAATTAACTGCAGTTGTGACGCAACCTGACAAACCGGCAGGAAGGAAGCAACAATTAACTCCAGTCCCGGTGAAAGCCTTTTTGAATCAAACACAAACGAAAGTAAAAATCTATGAACCTACTTCTTATCGTAATAACCAAATGGAAATTCTGGAGAGCGAAATACCAGAACTGGTTGTTGTAGCCGACTATGGGCAAATCTTACTGGAGGAGACAATTAATTATCCGAAATATAAATGTTTGAATATCCACGGATCGCTTCTTCCAGATCTCCGAGGGGCAGTACCGATCCCGATAGCCATCTTGCGTGGTTACGAGAAAACAGGAGTTAGCATACCTATTATGACAGTAGGTTTAGATAACGGACCTATTTTAGCAAGTAGAGAAACGAGTATTGAACAAAACGACACTACATCTTCACTAAAAAGGAAACTTTCTGAAGATGGGGCAGAATTACTTATCGAAATATTGCCAGAATGGATATCCGGCAAAATAAACCCCGTGACCCAAGATGAAACAAAAGCTACAAACGCGGATAAAAGTTTAATAAGCAAAGAAAAAGCTAGGTTTACTTCAGAGGTTTCTGTTATTGAGTTAGATAGGATGGTGAGGGCTTTTAATCCTTGGCCAATTGCTTGGTGTGAGATTGAGTTAAATGCCCAGAAAAAAAGACTAAAGATTTACTCAGCTAAAATTTCCGAAATAAAAGAAAATTCCAATTTTGGAGAAATTCAGAAAACAAATGATGGTATAAGTCTTGTTCTTAGAGATGGTATGCTTGGTCTAACAGAACTTCAATTAGAAGGAAAACCAGTCGGCGAAGGCAAAGATTATCTTTATCTGAATGGGGTAAAGGTATTCTAAGGGTTGCTAATCAGATGCCAATTTGCACTGTATCCTAGATTTCGTTACTCTATAGTAGAAAATTCCAAGAAAGGAGGTAAAGACAGATGAGTACAGTTAT
>CAZZFI010000085.1:0-3394 GCA_964653475.1 uncultured Candidatus Saccharibacteria bacterium
ATTCAATGATAGGGTAAAGATTACAGCAATCAAAAGTGTATCTAAAAGCAATGATCTCAAACTTATTCGTTGTACCTTAAGCCTTTCAATAGACTTCGAAAGAAACTTTTTTGGACTTCGTTTTAGTTTCATAACCTGAGTTAACCTGTAGTATTGACCGGGTTTTGAGCTTGTGTTATCATAGCCATACCCCGAAGTTTGTAACTAACCAGTATAGCAAATTATGGATCTGACAATAACATTGTCCAATTTCGTAAGAGAATTAAAAGCCAAAAATCGTTCACAGTTCACTATCACTGCTTATCATAAAGACCTTGAACAACTCCTCCATTTTTTGGAGAAGAAAGGCATTAAAACCTGGGAAAATGCAAATTCCCAGATATTAGAAAAATATATCCTCTCACTAAAAAATAATAGCGAACTTTCTCTAAAAAGCATTTCCCGAAAGATTAACAGTATGAGGACTTTTTATAAATACCTCATTTCTAAAAAACTCGTTACCGAAAATTATTCACTTCAGATTCAGCACCCGAAAATCCACCGACAAGTCCCGCGAGTACTAAGCACTCTTGAATACAAGGCATTGCGTGATACAGCAAAAAAAAATATTCGTTTGTATACCATGATCGAATTACTTCTCCAAACTGGTATGAGAATCGGAGAACTTTCACGACTTAAGAAATCAGACATTGATGATAATTTTACAAAAATCCACATCGAAGAATACTCTTCTTATCCAGAAAGATATGTAGAAATCAATTCTAGCTTAAAACAAGCTTTGTCAGATTATTTCAACCATCCAGATATTAAAAATAGTGATAGCAAATACGTTTTCTTCACAAGATCTGGTGGAAAGATACTAATCCGAAATATACGTTCTTCTATCGATGGGGCTTTCAAAGCAACAGGAATAAAAAACGCAAAAGTAAACGACCTCAGAAATACTTTTATCATCTACCAACTAGAAGCAGGTATGCGTATTGACAGACTAGCCCAGACAGTTGGTCACAAAAGACAATCCACTACTGAGTATTATCTTGAGTTCATCGAATCCAGACCCAAAAGAACAACCACCTCGATCAAACCTCTCTGACTTAGAAAATTTCACTATGAGCTTTTACGGATTCACTAACTAGTGTTAAAATAGCAACACATGGGTCAGCCTACTCCTTGTTTAGAGGAGGACGGACGGAATGCCCTACCAGTCAACTTTTGACTGATTGGGGCCAGTAGCTCAGGCGGTTAGAGCACCGTTCTTATAAAGCGGGGGTCGATGGTTCGAGTCCATCCTGGCCCATTATAGCTTTGGTTGTAACTTTAGTTAGAAGCAAAGCTATTTTTTGTGTATTGGACGAGAACCATGGAATGGTTCGAATTGTCTAGCTATCCAAGAGTGCTCAACTACTTCCCTTCGGTTTTAATGGTGTGTTAAATCCTCCACCGCCTCCTAGTCGGGGCATACCCAGTCCAGCCGGCTTTGCGGGTGCTTCGTCATCAAACCTTGAGCGCTCTCGCATCTCTACTTCTATCAAAGCTCTGTCTCGACCGTATCTATAACGGGAAAGATTTCGTACAATATCTGCTGTTTTTTTATCACCTTCTTTGGGGATATTAAATGGTGCGTATTTGTAGTTTGTATTAATAGAAAATGCGGGAGGGGATTCCCCCTGATAAATAAGCTTAACGTAAGCATTTACATTTTCTAGGTTAACCAGATCGTTTGCGTCAAATATTGGTGTGAAAATGCTCTCTAAGAATTGTGCGTCTTGAGTACCTACCTTGAAGCTAATAACTGTTCCAACGTTTCCAAACACAGCGTCTCGAATTTTCTCGTCAATCTGTGAGATGTACTGGTTAGCGACAATCAAGTTAAGTCTGTATTTTCTAGCTTCTGAAAGTATTTGAGCAAAGTCCTCAGTCGAAAAGTTCTGGAACTCGTCAACATACAAATAGAAATCTTTTCTGTCTTCTTGTCGCATATCTGCCCTACTCATGGCAGCTGATAGGATTCGAGGAACTAAGAGCAATCCTAAGAACTGCGCATTTTCTTCTCCGATCATACCTTTAGATAGGTTAACAATCAGGATCTTTTGATTATCCATGATCCAACGTAAATTGAATCCTGACTTTGATTGTCCAAAAATATTTCTCATTAATTTGTTAGTTACGAATCTATCGAATTTTGAAACGATGTAACCAAGAACTTCAGACTTATGGAATTCCTGAGTGTTAGCCATTTCATCCGTCCAATATCTCTTTACCAGATCGTCCTTAATGTTTGGAATTTTTTTGTTTGCATAGTTTTGATCACTAAGAATCCTCAATACTTCGACAAGTGTTGAGCCTTCTTCTTCCATCACTGTCAACATAGAGTTTCTAACTGCACGTTCAAACCTAGGTCCTGTTATACCTTGGTTATGAGGGTCAAACATTTTTTGCATCATTCCGAGTACTGAGTTCACAGTTCTGTGTTTATCTTGTTCATCATAGTATTCAATAATATTGAAACCAAATGGCCGTTCAGTATCACTTGGATCCCAGTAGATCACATCTTCAATTCTGTGGGGAGGGATTCTCTCTAATAACCATTCTGCACTATCTCCGTGCGGATCAAGGAATGCCAGACCTTCTCCGTTTATGATGTCTTGCAAAGCCATTTGTTGAAGCATGTATGATTTACCTGAACCAGTTTTACCGATCATATAGGTGTGCCTTCGTCTATCATCTCTCATCATAAAGATCCGTTTATTTACATCTCGGTAAAAATTATTACCAAGCCAAAGATCACCATCTGAGGGAATGCCGGCAGTTGCAGGTGCTCTTTTCGACAACAACCAGTTTATGTGAGGGGTATTCACCATTTTGTTTGGGAAGTGCATCAAAGTCGCAAGCTCTGCGGTATTAAGGATTGATGTTTCTCGAGGGATTCTATAAATAAAATCTTTGATAAATTCAGACTTCTGGCCTTTTTTGAAAGTCATTTTAACAAATTCATTGCTTCCTTCTTTTTTGAATTGTGAAAACGAACTCACCATAGTATTCAGTGTCTGCATTGCATCTGCAGTTGTTTTGCCCACCGCAACCAGTCGGATATCTACAAAAAATCCTCCTTTTTCGCATTTCTTTTCAATCCCTGCGAGTAAGTCTTCTGGGGCGTCTATCTTTTTCTTTTCTGGGTCTGCATTGTTATTTCGTACTTTTTGAACGTATTTTTTACCAGATTCTCTCCATCCACTTCCTGCACCTGTTATAACCAATTGCATTGCGGCTGCCTCGCCTTTTTGTATTTTACCCATTGTGGTAAGAATAGACGCAAGTGAGTCAGTTGAAAGTTCCTCGTAAGTTCTTATAGGTTTATAACTATCTTTTGATAATTTCAAACTTGCAAATTCGA
>CAZZFI010000086.1:0-3390 GCA_964653475.1 uncultured Candidatus Saccharibacteria bacterium
CAGCATCTCTATTTAACATCATCGCAACTCTGCAAAAATACAAGTTGCTAGATTTACTTAATGCAGAAGTGACAGTGAGATTACCTAAGACCGCTCTATCTGCTTCACAAAACTCTACACCAGCTGATAATTGCATACACCCCTCTGATTGTATAACAGTATTTTCATTGATTATTCCTTCCTCCAGTGCAGCTGTTGCGCCTACCACTTTAAAAACAGATCCTGAAGGAAGTTGTAATGCAATCGGACGATTCAAAAGAGGAGTTTTTTCGTCTTTAAGTAGCATTTCGTACTGGTTTGTTTTGATTGCATCTACAAATAAATTGTTATCATAACTTGGTAAACTTACCATTGACTTTACTTCTCCAGTATCACTATCCATTACTACTGCTGCCGATGCAAATGCTTCAGAATTTTCTAGAACCTCTGACATGATGTCGAAAAGTTTTTTCTGCCATTTGGAGTCTATTGTTAAGTGAAGGTTGTATCCGTCTTCTGCTTTTTCTTGTTCAAATGTTGTCTCCAAACCTTCCAGATATTGTTTTTGAATAACTTGTTTCCCAATTTTTCCTCGCAAACTTTCATCATAGACCTTCTCTATCCCCGATTTTCCGACAAGTGAAATAGTGTACACTCCGTCACCAAGCTCAGACTCAGCAGGTTTCCCTACATAACCAATTACGTGAGAAAAATACTCTGAGTCTTTGTAACGTCTTTGGTTTTCATTCTCAATATTTACTTCCTCCAAATCTGAAAGCTTCTCCACCAACTGAAAATAACGATCGGAATTAATTCCGGCAATAACTTTTACTCGCGCTTCATTCGTTTCGTACGCATCTTTTCGATAGATATTTAGTAGTTCTTCAGGATCGCGGTCAAGTACGTCTGCAATCTTTTTCATTACTTCTCTTTCTTTTTCAACTGGAAGTTTTTCTTTTTCAATATAAATACTGTAAGTTGGTGCGTTATATGCTAGGATCTCGCCATTACTGTCGTAGACGAGTCCTCTCGGAGGTAAAACTAAAGAGACGCTCTGACTTGTTCTTGTCGCTGCTAAAAGATTTTGTCTTCCCTTTAGAATCTGTAAATCGAAAAGACCTGAAAACAAAAAAAATAAAATGATTAGTGTCAGTGTATATATGTATACATGCTTTAAATTACTTGGAGAAAAAAACTCTAACAGTGAAAAAGATTTTAGTTTAGTTTTAAATTCGGAAATCATTCCCTGTTTTCTTAAAAAAACTATTGACTATTAAAACGAGAGTTAATATTAAAATATTTATACACCCAACCCAAACATTTTGTCCGAAATCTAACACATCTTGTCCGAAATAATACACTCCAGAGATTATCAAGTATAAGATAAATATAAATAGGGTTTTCAAGTTCTGAGATTGGTTCTCAACTGGTGCCAATGTTTTTTCTAATATTCTGAAAATACAAAAAGCTATCAATACGAATAACGCTGTCAGCCCAACAACTTGATAAGACATAACATCTACTAGAATTGTTCCCAGAATAACAAACAATCCGCCCCACAAAAGATTTCCTTTTAACAGTTTCAGAAGACCAAATATCACGAGAAATTCTATGTAACTAATCGCCCAGTTATTTGAATAAGAAACAGCAACTGATAAAAGTAGCATTATTACAAAAAGGAGTATATTTGAGAGGTTCTTGATCATATTATTTCTAAAGATTCAATTACGAATATTTCTGTTAAGTTATTAAAATCTATAACTAAATCTAGCTCGGCGCTCTTTGTTGCTTGGTTCGCATTTGATTCTATAGAATTAACTTTGCCAAGTATCAGACCACGAGCAAATTTACTGTTTACCCCACTTGTAATTATCAATTCGCCTTTTTCTAGAGTTCCTACTTGAGGTATATCTCTCATAATCAATCCCCTGTTTACATCCCCTCTACTCAGACCTTGTGTGTTGTTTGTATGTGATGTAACAGGAATCACACTCTCTTGAGAAATAATAAGTCTAGCTTCACTTGTTTTTCTATTTGTTTGCACAATTTCTCCAAGTAGGAAGTTTTTTAGAATAAGATAATCTCCTTCTTTAATTCCATGTTCAGATCCTTTATTTATAACAACATGTCCGAATTTATCATTAACTTTTCCAATAATTAGCGCGGGTTTTGACTTTGAAACTTCACTGAATTGTTCTTGTTGTTTTAGTATATCAAATTCACGGTTTTCTAAAGATAAGGAAGTATTTTTGGATTCGAGGTCAACTATTTCTTCTTCTAACTGCTCTATTCGATCAATTAGCTCTTCTTTTTCTGCTAGTAACTCTCTTCTTTCACTAAACCAATCAAATTGCTTAGCTATGTCGGCTCCAATCCTATTACCAATAACTACTCCAATGCTTTTCACTGGATCGAAAATACCGATACTATCGAACAATACTAAAAGAACTGCAAACAGTGTCAGCAGTATTAACTTTATAGTAGATATTTCTTTAACTTTAGGTATTATCGAGGGCAATTTTCTAAATTATTAACTAATATCTTTTCCAGTAACCTGCAATCGTTCGAGAAGCTCTATTTCTTCAAGGAGTATTGCTGTTCCTCTAACGACACAGGTCAATGGGTCATCAGCGATGATAACTGGTGTTTGTAATTTTTCTTCCATGTATCTGTCTATCCCTTCAACAAGCGCTCCTCCTCCAGCAAGAGTTATCCCTTTTTCGAGCAAGTCAGAAAGAATTTCAGGGGGAGTATGCTCTAACGCTTCTTTTATTGCGTCAATTATTTTGTCCACAACTTTGATCATTGCTTCTCTTACTTCGATGCTTGATAGAGTCATAATCTTTGGTAAACCAGTTATGAGGTCACGTCCTTTGACTTCAACTTCTCGTTCTTTTTTGAGAGGTTTTACGGATCCTATTGCTATTTTTACATCTTCAGCAAATTTAAGTCCTATCTGAAGGTTGTATTTGTTTCTAACAAAGTTAAGTATTTCGTCATCAATTTCGTTGCCAGCAATTCTTACAGTGTTATCAACTACAACTCCACCAAGAGAGATAACAGCTATGTCTGTTGTTCCTCCTCCTATATCTACCATCATACTTCCAGAAGCGTCATCAATCGCTAGTCCAGCGCCAATTGCCGCAGCCATAGGCTCTTCAATTATGTACACCTTTCTCGCTCCTGCGGAAGTCGTAGCGTCAATCACTGCTCTACCTTCAACTTCTGTTATAGAAGAGGGTATTCCAACTACAACTCTCGGTCTTTTTATTTTGAAAACTTTTGGATATTCTTCGTAAACCCGATGAATAAAATACCTGATCATAGCTTCTGTTGAGTCGAAATCTGAGATTACACCATCTTTGAGAGGATTTACAGCGACAATCGAGGCTGGGGTCCTCCCTATCATAC
>CAZZFI010000087.1:0-3370 GCA_964653475.1 uncultured Candidatus Saccharibacteria bacterium
GCAAGAAATCCTATCATAAGAATTCATTCTCAGTGCATAACCGGAGAAGCTTTCCATTCACTACGATGTGATTGTAGACCACAACTCATGGAGTCATTAAAACAAATCTACAAAAATAAAGGCGCAATTATTTACTTATTTCAGGAAGGTAGAGGGGCAGGTTTACGAAAGAAGTTCATGGCAAATCATTTAGAGGACGAAGGACTTGATACAGTTGAAGCTTATGAATCCTTGAACCTACCGATTGACCAAAGGAACTATAAGTTGGCTTGTGACATATTAAAATACTACAAAATCTATAAAATTAGGTTGTTAACTAATAACCCCAATAAAATAGAAAGTCTGAAAAAAAACGGCATAGAAATCACAGAAAGAATCCCGCTCGTTGTGAAACCTAACAGATTTAATAAGAAATATCTACAGACAAAAAAGAATAAAATGCGACATTTATTATAAATATTATATATAATTCTTATGAAAATATACTTCGTAGCTTCTATTTTGGGGAAAAAACGTGATGCACAATCCGAACAATGGCAGAAACTTATAATCAAGCAACTGAAAGAATTGGGTCACGAAGTATGGGATGGTAACTTCAAAACTGAACCCAAACTATTGTTCGAAGAAAGCGAAGATGAATATATCAACATCTATACCAGAAATACAAAGATTATTAAAAGCTCAGATCTAGTAATCGCAGAAGCTTCAATGTCAGACAGCGGCGTAGGATACGAAATATCTTATGCTCTAAGCATTAAAAAACCTGTATTAGCATTATATAATGAGGAATCGGTTGAACCAACTGCCCCTCCAATAATTGCGGGCAAGAATAAACATTTAACTTTCGTAAAATATAATAAGTCCAACCTCAAAGCAAAATTAGTAAAAAATATCGGCCAGATTAAGCAAAAACTCGACACCAAATTTATCCTGATTATTTCTTCCGAAATCGACCGTTACCTCGAATGGGCTTCACAAGAAAACCGCATGCATAAAGCACAGATCGTAAGAGAAGCTATTGAAAAAGTGATGAACAAAGACAAAAAGTATCAGCGATACTTGTCTGAGCAGTCTTAAGAGTATACTCCAAAATCTTCCGGTAAGTACTCTCTAAAGTTTTCTGGGGTAATTTCAAAATACGAACCCTGCCCTTCTACCATTTTTTTTGCTACTTTACGAACTAAAGTAGTAATGTTTCTTTCTAATTGCCTAATACCCGCATCAAAGCCAAGTGGTCTTATCATAAGTGGCCAAACATCTTCTCGAAACTTTATTGACTCAGGATTTACGCCTGTAGCACTTATAACTTTTGGAAGAAGATAGTCTTTCGCGATATGTTCCTTTTCTTCGTCTGTATAACTCGACATACGAACAATTTCTAAACGATCGAGTAGAGCTGCACTGATACCTCCGAGGTTATTCGCAGTACAAACAAACATTACTTTCGATAGATCAACAGGATAATCGATATAGTGATCTCGGAATGTAGCATTTTGTTCAGGATCAAGGATTTCGAGCAAGGTAGCCATAACATCAGCACGGACACCCCCAAAATCACTAACTTTATCAATCTCGTCCATCAAAATAAGAGGATTCATCACATTTGTACGGATGAGCGCTTTCACAACTTGACCTGGCTCTGCATCAATTTCAGTTCTAGATGTACCACGGAGTTCTGATACGTGGGCGATACCTCCAAGAGAGATTCTCACAAATTCTCGCCCCATCGCCTGTGCAATCGACTTGGCGATAGAAGTTTTACCTATACCTTGAACTCCGACAAGGCAAATTATGGGCGCATGAGATGAACTACCTTCCAGCTTAACCATCCTATCTGATTGCGAAAGATTTGCTTGGCTTTCAGTTTGAGGATTTGATACTTGTACATTTTCTGGTGGCGTCTGAATCTGCTGAGCTTGATTAAAACCTTGGGGATTGACACTTTGCTGTTGTGGAATGGGTTGAGATGCCTGAATATTTTGTGTATTTTGCGTTGGTATAAGATTCTGTGTCACAGACAAAGGTGACCCTACTACATTTACACTGTCTGGACGCAATTCCTGTTTTATTGGAAGAGGACCACCATCACGTTGAAGATGAAGTATTGCTATGTATTCAAGGATTCTCTCTTTAACTTGATTAAGTCCAAAGTGAGTTTTGTCGAGTTGGGATTTAGCATTCGAAAGGTCAAGATTATCTTCTGTGTATTTACCCCAAGGAATCTGACAAATCCAACTGACGTACTTTGCAATCGGTTCATATTCTCTTGAGAAATATCCGTATCTAGCGACACGTTTTAGACGAGTAACCATGGTTTTAGTTCTCGTAAGTAATTCTTCAGGTAAATCAGCTTCGTCTAGTTGCTTTTCTAGAATCGCGATCTCCTCGACTTCTTCGCGACCGAGATCTGTTTGTTGTTTTGTTGATTGATTTTCGTCCATGGTAGAAACACCTTTAGTATAGTTTGATTTTAGACGAAACTCAAATCCTCAACCTACTGAATTATATAAATGGAATAAGCACTTCGAAAAACAACCACTAAAAATGGACATACAAATCAATGAATTCTGGAAGTTTACTCGACCGATTCCTCAGACTCTTCAGCCTGTTGCTCTTCGCCTTCCTCACCTTCCGCTTCGCCTTCTTCAGTTTCCTCTGAAACCTCTTCCTCGATAGCCTTTTGAGGAGCTGCGATATAAGCAACTGGTGAGTCAGGAGTTATATCATTTGAGAGGGCAACTCCTTCTGGAAGTTTGATATCTCCTGCAGTTATAGAATCTCCAACATCTTTTAATACTTCGATATCTACTTCTAGAGAAGCAGGAAGATCACCTGGTAGACAGGTAACAGCAACAGTTGACATAGGATGTACCAAAAGTCCGAGGTTGTTTTTGACTGCGAATGATTCTCCAGTAAAGACAACTGGAATTTCTGCAGTAATCTCTTTTTTCATATTAACCTGATAGAGGTCGATATGAAGGAAAGAGTCTGTAAGTGTATTTCTTTGAAGATCTTTTACAAGAACTTTTACTTTTGCTCCATCCAGTTCTAAGTCAAAAAGTTTTGAATACCCAACATCTTTAAAGAGTTTGGAAAATTCAAATGGATCAATTACTATGTTCGTAGAATCTCTGTTTGGCCCGTATAGAACTGCGGGTAGTTTGTTTTCTCTTCGAAGTTGTTTGACCTTTTTGCCTGTAACTTCTCTCTTTTGAGCTTTTATTAACATTAAATTAACATAAAATTTTATTTAGATTTTGGGGAGATAACAACTCTGCGATCATCTCCTTCTCCTGCACTGGAGGTCTCGATTCCTTCTGTACCTCTTAGAGCAATGTGTATGATTCTCCTCTCCGAAGGTTTCATCGGA
>CAZZFI010000088.1:0-3369 GCA_964653475.1 uncultured Candidatus Saccharibacteria bacterium
TACTTATCTGACACTCCCCCAGCAAACAGTACATGCTCTCCAACCGTTGCCACACCTATTACACCCTCTTCCTCCACAGTCTCAGCAGATTACCTGACCTTTACCTCCGCATCTACCACATGTTGTCTTCTCGCTTGCCATTTGCCCTGCATTTAAGTGTAATCCCAAGTGCCTTAATAAAAGAGCGGATCTTAGTGGGTCAGCAGGGAATAGTCGTCCTTCTTGAGAGACTCTCTGGGGCAGGGAACTGGCTTGGGTTTCTAGCAAATTTAGTTCCTAACTGTTACAACATTTAATCACAGAAGCATTTAAAATTAAAGCCCTTGCTACTGTAATATGTCCCTTATTTGCAAAAAATGCTAAAATCTCTAAATAAGTTTGATTGTTAACAGAAATCATTGCCAAACCTCATCAAAAATATCTCCCCCGTGACGAAAACTCTAGCTGTGATCGCGTTGGTTGTGGTAGTTTCACACTTCCTTTTACATCCAGTGCGGCTTTTCGGTATGTCGACGAGCTTGTTTTATCTAGATGAAGAGTTCACTCTAGGTGCCATGCTGATGTTCTGTCTGGCTTTCTACAGCGGAATTTTAGCACTTGAACTGTTCTTCTCAACAAAAAAATTTAAATACTTGCTATGGTTAGCAGTATTTTGGATGTTAGCATTGGATGAATATTTCTCGATCCACGAGTACTTGAATGATACCTTAAAGAGGTTCCTCGATCCGGAACACGGCATCGCACAACTCGCCTCTACTTCATGGGTATTGACTTTAGGTTTTATATTTTTAATTCCTGCTGGTTACATCTTCTATCAGGCTTTGTCTGAAAAAGAAAAAAATGTAAGAAATTTGCTATTTTTGGGATTTGGCACATATGTGACGATCCTGTTTATAGAGTTGGTTGGGGCGCAAACTTACGGGAGGGATATTTACTTATTTTTCGTAGGAGTAGAAGAAGGGATGGAGATGCTCGGGACAATCTTCTTTATCGAAGCCTTCAGACAGAAGTTAAAAATGGAGAAATAATATACTAAATTTAAACCTTATAGTAATCTCAGTTAACAACACAAAATTATGGCAGAGCTGAAGACGAAAGAAAATGACGGGGATGTTTTAAGATTTATAAATAGTGTGGAAAACAAACAGCGAAGAGAAGACGGACTCGAGTTACTGAAGATCTTTCAAGAAGCAACCGGTCTGAAACCGAGGATGTGGGGAACTGCGATCGTCGGATTTGGCAAATACCACTACAAATCAAAACGTAGCAGTCAGGAAGGAGACTGGCCACTTGTCGGATTTTCCCCCAGAAAACAGAACCTCACTCTCTATGTGATGACAGGTACCGACAAAGAATCTGAGCTTCTAGAGAGACTGGGAAAACACAAAACCAGTGTAGGGTGTCTATATATCAACAAGCTAGATGATGTCGATCTTGATGTTTTGCAGAAGCTTGTGAATTCAGCTTACCTCCACTCCAAGAAAACCCTGGTTGATGATAAATCTTAGTTTTTATTAACAGCATTCGCAGTCAACATCGCTTCTCTGAGCTGATCTGCGAGGTTATTCATGGCGCCGGGACCGTGAGGAATCAGCAAGGTGTTTGTCTTCGAGTCTGCTCCGATTTCTTTTAAGGTATCAAAATACTGTGTCATCAGCACAAGGTTCATCACATCCTGCGCAGATGAGCCGGGGATACTTTTCTGAAAATCATCAACAGATTCTTTAAGTCCATCGATAATAGCCATCCTTTGGTTTGCTATACCTCGACCCTGGAGTGCTTTGGATTCTGCGTCAGCTTCGGCAGCTTTGACCTTAATAATTTTTTCGGCTTCCCCTTTTTCGGTTGCTGCTACCCTGAGTCTTTGTGCTGCGTTGATTTCGTTCATCGCTTCTTTGACTTTCTGATCGGGCTCGATGTCTGTTACGAGTGAATTTAGGATCTCGAAACCGAAATCGATCATTGTTTCATTTAGCTCTTCTTTTACAGCCATTGCGATTTCTTCTTTTTTCTCAAAAAGTTCGTCAAGTGTGATTTTAGGGACTCGTGCTCTGATCGTGTCAAAAACATAAGAGTTTATCTGAACTGCCGGGCTATTGAGCTTATAGAATGCTTCGTATACTTTAGCTGGAAGGATAAAGTACTGTACCGAAACTATAACTGTGACAAATACGTTGTCTTTTGTTTTGGTTTCAGCTTTCACATCGAGCTGCTGGATTCGCAGGGTCACTCTACCCGCAATCCTGTCAATTAGAGGAATTCTCAGGTTAAGTCCTGGGTTCGCAAGACGAAGATATTTACCAAAACGCTCGACAACAGCGACACTCTGCTGCTCTACGGTAAATATTGATAGGACTATGAGGATAACCAAAAAAATTGGGACAATTAGAAAAAAAGAGGAGAAAATTATCGGCAACATATTTTGAAGAATAATATGTCTAATTTTATCACTATTTTGAATGATAATAAAGTTGATCCGACAAATCGAAAAAAGTCAGATTTGTAGTATAATGTATTATGGATATATATGATAAAGAGACTCATTCAAATAGGGATAAATCAAGGTTACCCTTAATCTTAGGGTTATTAGCTGTCGCGGTCCTTGGAGTGCAGACTTTGCTTGTACAAATGCGGGGCCGATCATTTACGGAGCCTAAGACCCACGTTACTCATGTAGAAAAGTTCCCATTTGATCAAGAAGTACCTGTTGAAGAATCTGTACGATTATTTCCCGAAAGACAGGTATCAATTGAAAGTGTTCCAATTGGAGGAGATCATACGATTACCATTACTGAGTCATTCCCGTTAACTGGAGAATATGTTGAGGGGATATTTTCCCAACCACTAACAGACCCAGAGGTCCCTAAAGTTTACGCAGGGGTACTTGGTGAAAAGAAGATTGATTTACCAGGTGGCTCTGACTTTAATGCTTTAGTAGGACATTGGGGAACCGATCAAAATTCTTCTTATATAGAAGATTTCGAACAATCATATATAATAAAATTGGCCGGATACTTGAATACTTCTGCATTAGAAATAGATAAAATGCTAGAAAGTATAGGTAGTGGATCAGTAGCTTTTGTTTGTAGAGGTGGGGAGTTTAGATCACTAATTTTGGCTGAAAGGGCAAAAGCTCTGGGTAAGAATGTTATAGAAAATACTAACCCTGAACTTGGGAAAATAGATGGAGAAGATGGGCGATCTGGTAGTGGATTTAGTGCGTGGCAGATTGTAGAAAATGATGCGATGGTGTTGGGAGCAGATGGTTATCTTTACATAGACGGGGAAAAAGTAGAACACTTAGTTGTGACGCTAAATACTAGGAAGCCTAACGATATGAAGGTTTATGACGACTTCTATCTCGAGCTT
>CAZZFI010000089.1:0-3322 GCA_964653475.1 uncultured Candidatus Saccharibacteria bacterium
ACATACGAATAAGAGCCTCTATTCCTTTGAAAGATTTGCTCGCGATACTGAATAACTCTAAAGAAGGAAAGGAAGACCCTACAATCTACATTGACGATAATGGGAAGGTACGTAACTTGACAGGATCCGTAAGAATTGAATATACCAGTAGGAGTATGACACCCGACTTAAATAGATACAAACAATCAGTGGATATTCAGGAATTATTATATAAAGCAGCCAATCTTGCAACCATTGATGGATATACTGACGTATTCATGTGGATGAGAGATATAGTAGGAGTAGATATTGACCCAGAAACCGAGTATCTTACAAATCTACAACAGAGACTCTCGGAACAAGGTGATTGCCTAAAAGGACAATTTCCCCAAAATAAATTAAGTTCTCTACGGAATTTAGTCAATTACGTAAACGATAGACTCGAGGAAGATTTTGGATCCCGTCATCCATCAGAGGAGGGGGCATTAATAGGGATCACAGCACTCGAAAACGTCACCCCGACCTTTAGGGAGTCTATGAAAAAACTTCCCTGGAAAGACAAGTTGGTAAACTATTTGAATGGAGGTTATCCGAACTGGGGAGAATTCGAAATATCATTGACAGATGATGATATTAGGAATATTTTAAACGATTCAAGCGTTGATAACATGAGTCGTGGACAACTTTTGGCCATACTGAGAGACCGTTACTTGACTGGACAATTAGCATTTTACAATTTCTTAGGGAACTAAATCGATGATATAATCACAATTATGGGAACTATTAAACCGCTGCCATTCTATTTTTTCTTTTTTAACACCCTATCTCGGTGAGGTAATTATTTATTTTAATTTACTTACCCACCGAACGGTGGTTTTTTTATTTTAATATGAGTAAAGAAATAGGTGAAAATGCGACCATTACTCCTGAACTAATCGGACTAAACGTTGAGTGGTCGAACAGACAAGTGATGCAACTGACTGATAAATATATCAGGACTAGGCTTTATAGATTAGAACAACAAGGCATAATCTCAAAAAAGGAAGAGGGGGGCGTTATTGGAAATGGTCAGAAGTCATATTCAGGGAAAGGGCATAAATTAATCCATGGAGCTCCAGGGACAGTATGGGTCGAGGGAACAGACAACCGACTTGTGGGTGCTAGAGGAGAGAATTGGTATCGAGATGGTGATAATAATGATAGTTACAATGTACCTCAATATTCTACATTTACAACAAATGTCTCTCCAAGACCTGTAGTGGCAGATAGATACTTAATTCCTGTCGAAAGTTTAGAAATCCAATCATATGGACACGAAATCGAGATGGTCGCGGTTAGCTTTGATCCAGAAACTCAAATTCCAACTTTAGTAGATATACAAAATATCCTATCTATTCTTGGAGAATACGATATTCCTAATATTTCTCCTGAAGCCTGGTCGTCACAGTTAGAATATCCATCACAACCTTGCAATGGAGAGAATCTTTATGAACACAAGCAAAAGACATACAAGGATATGCAAAAGATTTTGAAAATTTTTGATGAAATGGGATTGATGTTACTTCCTATTGGTGTCATTCCTATAGGTGGAACAGAACAAGCAAATATTCAAGATCCACATATCTTGCACACCATTATGGAAGGAATCCGACCACATATGGATAATGAAGATAACAGGACGCCAGCAGAATTACTAGATGGATTTAGAACAAACGGCTTGCATATAACAGTCAAAGTTCAGCCAGATGAAAATGGGTTGGTTGGAGATGAACGGTTAAACCAAATATATAATTTAACACACGGTCCGATCGCTATAATGATGAAGGCTTTCACTTTGAACGGAAATTATTTTCCAGATGATCTTGAAAACGGAGTATTATCGTCTAGAGAAGCTTGGAGAAAAACTCTTCCAACCGCGAAAGTTGGGCCGACATATAAATTAAGTTCTCCTGAGACCCGAAAAAGCCTTGCAACAGGAAGAGCCCCATCACCAGAAAGGGCTGCTATGGCCTATGGTCCGCACAATCCAGTCGGTAGGCAAAAAGAAAAAGCTATGATCGAATTCACAATTTTTGACATGGAGCCGTGTCTGGAAAAGATACATGCGTTAGAAGTAATGCTTCAGCAATATGTGCACATTGTTGATTTCGCAGTACTTGCAGGAAAAATTAATGAGCTTGAACAATCAATACCAGAAGAATATAGAAATGTTTTTCTCGGAGTCGTTGAAGACCAAGAAGAATTTCTGAAATTAGCAACATCCATTGACCAAGATGGGTACAATACAATGATAGACCTTGGAGCAGGGAATATCAGAAGTGTAGGAAAAATTTTGACAGATTTCTTGGATTGGATTTCTGGCATGACGCATGAATTAAACATAGCAACGCACGAGACAGATTACTCTTTGTCATATTTACGATTAATTATAGCTAATAGTAAAGATGAAGGAGCAGATAATTATACCTCTTATATTGAAGGCGGATTTGGTAATGCAGGGATGACAACTCTAAAAGTCTATAAAACTCATTTACTAAAAGTTGGTGATCCTATTTTGGCAAGGAATCTCACGCTAAGAGACCTAGCGTTAGCATGGAGAAACCAGTTTGGAACTTAAGAACCAGAAAAAGATTGAGTTTCTTTCAGAAATTTCTGAATCTTCGGTTGGTCACCCTTCCTATTTAATGGAACTTCCTATTTTTATCTTCCCCAAATCCACAAAAATCACAATAGGTCTCTACTTAAGCATCTCATCAATGAAAAAGGGGATTGTTAGGAATAAAATCAATTTTCTTTAACCCTGTGGGATTGAAGTTTCGCAAGAATCCTGAAGCAATTAGATTAAAAGCTTACCGTGAGGTTGATAGTCTTGATAAAATACAGAATATTATAAACATAAATATATAAATTATTATACAAAACTCATGAGTCAAAGCCAGCCAATAAATATTGCAGTAATAGATTTCGGAACTCTCAAGTCAAAGTTTGAAATCCGAAAAATGAAATCCTTAAATGATTATGATGTCCTACTAAGAAAGAAGGGTCTGACATACTTAGGAGAAGATATAAAAAAAAATAATAATAGAATCTCTGAGGATGGTCTAAATAAGTTGATTGAGGTCTTGACCCAATATAAGGCTGATATGGATAAGCATGAGGTCACAAAATACAGTGCTGTTGCAACTGAGGCATTTAGAATAGCTGAGAACTCTGGAGAAATACTCGAGGAGATTGAGAAGGAGACTGGTATCCGTATTATGGTGTTGAGTCAGTCTGATGAAGCAGAGTTATACTTCCAATCAATTACTTATGATTTCCCTGAGGAAAAGATTGCTGTATGTGA
>CAZZFI010000090.1:0-3248 GCA_964653475.1 uncultured Candidatus Saccharibacteria bacterium
ACACTCCTTAATCACAAAGACCCCAAACGAATAAACTCCTGGCTTAAAGACCTCAATCAAAATAATATCCTCGGTAGAATCTACTCAACAAAACTCAAAGAAAATACCAAACCAGCAATATATTACTTAGCTACGAAATCAAGAAAAATACTTCTTGAACAAGAAAGCACAAACGAAAAAATCTTACGTAGAGCCCACCGGGACAAAAATGCATCTCAAAAACTCATAAATCACAGCCTGTTTCTAGTCGATGTTTATTTATTGCTCAAAGAGCAATCCCTTAAAAACAAGCAAGAACTATATTTTTATACTAAAACCGATCTAGTAGATCATTATTACCTGCCATATAACCGACCTGATGCGTATATTTCTCTGAAAGACAAAAACTTAACCAAACGATACTTTTTAGAAATCATTGACGAAGGCACTCCACGCTTTATGCTTCGAAAGAAAATCTTACAATACATTGAGTACTTTGACGAAGGCACCTGGGAGAACAGAACGCTTCACGAAAATCCATCACTCTTATTTATCTGTCCTAATCAAAATATCTACAACTTCCTTAACAAACATATTGCGCAAGTTTTGGAGGAGGAGACTTCAGACTTACAATTTTTCCTAAGTCTGAAGTCAGCCATTCAAGCAGAGGGCATCACACCCTCTACTTGGCAACTGGTTACAGAGTAACTACTTTTGTTCTGACAAAACCTCGTGACCCTTCTCCATAATCTTATTAACCAAAACCGACACAATCCCTTGCAGATCGCTTCTTGTGTAATCATCCTGATTATCAATCAGCTCTAAAATCTCATTTTCAAACTCATTTGTAATTCTTGGATCTAGCATTATTTGCCTCCTTCTAAATCGATTATAACTTGTAATACTTTCTCAACCGTTCCCAGAGCCTTTGTGATGGCCAATAACGGCTCATCTGAGTAACCACTGATATAGTTCCAGGCATTCCCTGTGGTGTCCTCAAATCCGTACAAATCCATGAGTACCGCGGCTGTAAACTCAGCTACTGTTTCCTGCGTTTGCTGCTGTCCTGGTTTGAGTTCTCCATCAATTTTTGCATGAATTGCGTGCGCAAGCTCATGAAAAAATACTCTCTCGTTAAATGTTCCCAGCCTAATCTTACTACCATCAATTTTGCAGTCTCCCAGCTTATCACTTGAAACTGGCACATATTCAACGCTGACTCCTAGTTTTTGAGCTACCTCATATAGAGGTGGATATGTAACAGGCGTATACACTGCTAGCTGGCTTGAACCCTCAGTACTTGATGCTGCAAAAACTGGAACTGTAGAAAAACCTATACAACTATATGTGTCTTCTAGCTCTTCTGAGTCTTCTTTGCGTTTTCTGACCATTACGGGACGTAATATGTATATTGCTCGCTCACCCTTTTTGACTGTTCTACCTACCTGCTCCCATTGACGAAATCCTCTACAGTCAAGCTCGCCGGCTTGCACATATGCAAGCACTCTATTTGCCAAACTCCATTTTGCAGATGGTGCATCTTCACTTAATTGAAGTCTTGCAACCTTTGTGATTGGTGATAAGTCGCCGCTTCTAAATTGTGATAAGACTTTTTTCATGCTGTTTTCAGCTCTTTTTGAGAAAGTCATTTGTCCTTTCCCCTGTCTTCCTAAATTTATAATTTTTGTATGGAAGCAGGTGTGCCTGCTTCCATTACATGGAATCTAAATAGCGGGGTGAGTTTTGCAAGGGTTGCGACCGAAGAGAGCAATTTACGAAGCCCTTGCAAAATGAGGGGCAAGGCCCCTATATGGTTTAACTAGGAGTATCATGTTTGTTTAAAGAATGTTAGTATAATCAGAGGATGACCGTAAAACTTTTATCAGATGTATCAGGGGCAAAACAAGCAACAGGAACTGTAGTTATAATTGACGTTCTCAGGGCGGCTACAGTTGCTGCCTATTTGCTAGACAAAAGGATTTCCACAATTACCCCAGTTGCAACCAAAGAAGAAGCTTTCTCATATAAAGAGGCTGATTCAAGTCTGATTCTGGTGGGAGAGGAAAAAGGGATAAAAATTAATGGTTTCGATATCGGCAATTCTCCACAAGAAATTAAACAATTACAGGGTTTTGAGAATAGACATGCTGTTCACAGAAGTACAACGGGCACACAAGGTCTAGTTAATTCCCACAATGCAGACGAAGTAATTTTCGGAACCTTCGTTACATGTGCGCCAATCAAGAAATACATCTTAGATAAACAACCCTCAGTAGTTTCCCTTGTCTCAATGGGTGGCTTAGAAGATGAACTGTTTGCAAAATATTTAAAAGCGAAGCTACTTGGGGAGAAGTTCTTAACTATTGAAGAAATCGTTCAAGAATTAGAAAATCATGAAGGCTGTCAATGGTTTTTAGATCCAGATAAACCGGATTTTCCAGTAGAGGATTTTTACTTATGTCTTGAGCTTAACGTGTTTGACTTTTTTCCTATCATTCGCAATGACAAAATAGTTAGTTCTACTGAGTTAATTTTAAATTAAGTTCTTAATCGATAAGCCCAAGTTTCCTATAATCATTATGCGAGAAGCCCAATTGGTATATTTTTCTGGAGTGTAAACAGGTGCAACCATTAATATAGAGCTTACTAAACAGATAATTGCTAATGTCCAAGAATTCGCACCTAATAAGATTGACATATACAGATAATGAGCTGGTTGAGACGCAATTAATCCAAGCCTACCTTTTTTAGGAGTTTCTATAGCCTTTGTGATTGTTGTTTTAGTTATTAAAGCTATAACTAGCAAGCAAACACCAACCGCATTTCCCTATAAAAAGAAAGAATCGATTTTAACTGCACATGAGCAGCAATATTTCAGACAACTTGAACAGCAGTACGACGAAAATAACTATATATTTTGCCAGGTAGCTCTAGACAGAGTTATCAACACTACAGATCAAAAGAATTTCTATACTTACTGGAATAAAATAAATAAAAAGTCGATTGATTTTGTCATAGTAGACAAACAAACATTTCAAACAATAAAACTCATTGAATTGAATGACAAGACACATAGTTACCATAAACGAAAGCAAAGAGACGAGTTTCTTGTAAAGTTATGTGAGTCAGCGGGTATCGATTTAGAATTAGTTACTTAGTTTTTTTAGTGCTATAAGTCTTTTTTAACTGTATAATCAGGTCAAATATGAAAAACGCACAAAAACCAGATCATGTAAGCTTAAATACACTTGTTCACAGGTTGAAGGAGG
>CAZZFI010000091.1:0-3228 GCA_964653475.1 uncultured Candidatus Saccharibacteria bacterium
AGATTCACCAATTTCTAGTTTTCCGCCTACTCCGTTCCAGACTTCTTGTATAGTTCCATCTCCGCGGTCTTTACGCAAATGGATCATAAGTACCCGATTTTCTTTATCGATAATATACCCTAAAGTACCGTTTATTGCTTTATGACGCTCTATGTTTTTCTTAGGCTCAAATTGGATAACTTGAAATCCGGTATTCGTCTTTTCTTCATCACTCCAGTATGGTAATTCATTGGGTTTAATCACCAAAGAAACTTTAACTTCGTACGTTCTCCCGGTGTATGATTTGGTTTTCGGATCGAACTCTTCGAAAACAACTATATCTCCTTCTTTAACATCAAAGTCATCCAGACGGATGTCGAATTTTTTCTTACCTTCTATTATCATTTGAAAAAAATCCGGTGAGGTTTTTTCCCGTATTACTTTAGGACGATCTGATTTCATTTTGTAAGAGAATAAAAAATATCAGACCAGGCAGACTCGAACTGTCAGTCTCGTGAACCCGAATCACGCGCTTTAGCCAATTAAGCTATGGTCTGGTGTCGGATATGCCGAAGAGAGGACTTGAACCTCCACCCTATTGCTAGGACTACGACCTGAACGTAGCGCGTCTGCCATTTCGCCACTTCGGCATAAACACCTATCGGGCTGGTGAGACTCGAACTCACGCTCTCGCGACCCCCAGCCGCGCATTTTAGCCAACTAAACTACAGCCCGATATTTCAAATTATACTATCAGATTTAGTTTTTTGCTAAATACTTATCAATTAGTAAACTATTTTGGTAAAATCATAGATAGTTCGTAGCTTGATAATTTCGAGCTTTGAAATACAAAAAGAAAATTCTTTGAAAAATCTAAAGAAAGGTCACGTAGCCAAGCTTGTCCCGCCTTGGCGGGATGAGTAAGGCATGGGTGTCATTTCCCAAATGACCTTTAGGAAATCAGTAATTACAGCTTTTTGAAAATTGAAAAAAATGGAACTCTGCAGTTGATACTTAGTTCTAATTGTAGCGGTCACGTAGCCAAGCTTGTCCCGCCTTGGCGGGATGAAGTAAGGCATCGGCCAGTAAAACCTCACAGACCACAAACTTTGATAAACTATGGAGTATATATTGTTAGAAAGCGATCAAGCAGATGAATATAAACGGTCACGTGGCCAAGTGGTAAGGCAGGGGTCTGCAAAACCCTTATCACGGGTTCGATTCCCGTCGTGACCTTTTAGTTAAAACTTATTTTGAAGCTTTGCTTCGACATGCCGTGGTGGCGGAATGGTATACGCGCGGGACCTAAAATCCAGTGGCTTCACAGTCTTGAGGGTTCGAGTCCCTCCCGCGGCATTCTTTATTCCATAATAAGTTGCATCCGTATTATGAAAAGATGGCTTTTCCGAGAAACAAAACCTATTTTTAAATCCAAATGGCTTTCTTTAGTTGAAAATAGCTATCTGCTTCCTAACGGACAAATCGGGAGAGAGTATATGCAGGTTAAACGAAAAGATTATGTAGTGATCCTTGCTTTTGACGATGATAGAAATATCCTGATAGAAAAGCAATACCGCAGAGGAGTTGATGACTATGTATACGAATTGCCGGCAGGATTGATTGATGAAAAGGAGACTCCTGAAGAAGCAGCAGAAAGAGAAGTTAAAGAAGAAACAGGTTACCTATTTCTGCCGGAAGAAACCACAGTATTATACCCACAACCCGCTTGGGTAGAGATGAAAGCTTACATTGTGATCGGCAGAGTACAAGGAGAAAAGGGAAAAGCCAAAAGAGATTTCGATGAAGAAATTGATTTTGATTTTATAAGTTTAGAAAATCTAAAAGAAATGTTAGTCAAAGGCGAACTTAAAGACATGTCTATGCTCGCTGCACTTGGATATTATCAACTTAATAATTCCCGATATGTCCAAACGCCACTCCTCTAGAGCAATAATCCTCAAAGACGAGAGAATTCTGTTAATGCACCGCATCAAAAATGGAAATGAGTACTACGTTTTTCCAGGAGGCGGAATTGAAAAGGGAGAAACATCCGAACAGGCTGTAAGACGTGAAGTATTAGAAGAATCTTCAATTGCTGTAAAAGTAGAGAGGTTGTTGTATAAGCATATTTATGATGATGGAACTTCACAGGTTTTCTTTCTCTGTCAACATATTTCTGGTGAACCAAAACTTGGTATTGGCAATGAATCGGAAGAGATGAAAGTCAGTTCTGCAAACTTTTTTGAGCCATTATGGATGGAGTTAGGAAAAATTCCAAAAATGCTTCTTTACCCTCTGGAAATTAGAGATTGGCTGATCGAAGATCTTCAAAATAGCTTCAAATACACACCAAAAACAGCAACCATAAGACTCGCGGATATTAGACACCAATTATAATTTGATAATTAATGACCACATTCCAAAAAAATATTACAAACAGATACTTACTCTACAGACTGCTCACTCACATGTGGTTTTTTGGTGCGGTTTGGCTGTATTTCTACCGTTTGTATATAGATGATAGACAAATTGGTATTCTGGACGGACTTGCTTTTGCTATCGGGATAATCGCAGAGATACCATCAGGTATTCTGGCTGACAAGTATGGACGAGATCGATTGGTTCGGCTTGGTCAGCTACTTGCTGGACTTGGAATTCTTCTGCAGGCTTTCGGAGGTAGCTTTACAACACTTTTCATCGGTCAGTCAATCCTGATGATCGGAGTTTCATTCGCTTCCGGTGCAGATGAAGCATTGTTTTTCGATAGTCTTAATTTTGAAAAAGGATCTCTACACTGGAGGAAACTCGTAACGAAAGGGTCACAGCTTGGGCTAGTTGGATCCCTCACCGCTACTGTAATAGGTGGTTTTCTTCACAGTGTAAATCCTCACCTGCCGTGGATAATGACCGGTTTAGTTTTCTTGTCTACCCTCGCAGTTATCTGGCCAGTTAGAGATAAACGGGCAGACATAGATATTTTGGAAGAAGCCACCTCTTCCCTAGCCGATCTAAAGAATGGTTTCGGGCGCTTCAGGAGTCCCACTCTGTGGATTTATGTTCCAGTAATTATCACTGTACAGGGATTATTTTACGCTACAGGATGGGGTTTGCTTCGTCTAGTTTTACTCGGTCGTTTTGGCTTCAGTCCATTTGCAGGCTCTATCGTCGTTGCGGGTAGTTCACTATGTACCGTTTTGGTTTTGCACTTGTTAAACAAGAGAGCAGAAAAACTTAGTGAGAAGTTCATAT
>CAZZFI010000092.1:0-2652 GCA_964653475.1 uncultured Candidatus Saccharibacteria bacterium
ACAAAAAATACTTGAACTTCGGAGATAAATAATCATAATATATTCACTTTTTGTGTAATACTCCCATACGAACTCCGTTTGAAAAGCTTAGGCTCACCTTTATGTGGGGTTTTTTAAAAAAGAAATGACGAAATACGCAAAAATACTACTTATTCTACCAATGATCTCTTTAGCTTTGATTATTGCTTTTAGCTGGAGTTTCTATGGTGAAGTGTTTCTAAGTTTTCTCCCTTATCTGATTGGAATTTACAGTATTTATATGCTTGGTCTTACCGCGATCTTCATGCTTTCTAGGCTTGAACTCAAAAAAATAAATTCTTTTTGGTTTAACTGGCTGATTGTGTTCTTTTTGTTTATGGGAGTGTTTAGCTTTTATTTTGATCTTGGAGCTAGTGCGGTAGAACCGAGTTCTAAAAGTTTGAAAGTAGTGTCTTCAAATCTCTGGTACAAAAATTTTGAATTTCCCGAAGTTCTAGAATTTTTCAAAAAAGAAGATCCAGATATCCTCATGGTTGCGGAGTACACAGATCCTCAGCTTCAGTATTTTACAGACTATCTTGATTCAAATTATCCCTACAAATCTCTTTATTTCGACGAAATTACCAGAACCCCATACACAGGAAAAGCTATTTACAGTAAATACCCATTAAAAGATAAATCACTACAAAAGTCCGAACATTTGGGACTTTTTCTTATAAAAACAGCAGTAATTGATCAAAAAGAAATAGATTTAGTTATGGTGCACACTACAGCTCCAGTAAACACAGAATATTTTGACTCCAGAAATAAGCAACTTAATTTCCTTCAAACAGATTTAGTAAAAGAACTTTCAGATACCAAAATAGTGTCAGGCGATTTTAATGTTTCTCCTTGGTCTCCAAGTTTTTTGAGTATGAAGCACAATCTCGAGAAAAACGAACTCAAAAAAGTTAGCAATAATAAATTCGCTTTTTCTTGGGAATATAGACCGATGGGTCTTTTCAAATCTCAGATCGATCATACTTTTGTTGGAGAAGACCTAAACGTAACATCTTACGAACTCAAATCAGTTCCTGGCTCAGACCACAAAGCCCAGGTGTTTACTGTTGTTTGGGAGTAACTACCAGTCAAACTAGTATATGATCTTCTTTTCTCCATCCTGGTTTTGATTTACACTCTATCCAAGTCTCATTACCTACAACAAAATGTCTTCGATTTGGAGGGATTGTGAATTCATCACCCTGCTCTAGGATTATAGTTTGATCGTCGATGTGAAGCTCGGCAGTACCAGAAATTATTCTGTAAGTTTCTTTTGTTTGTTTGTGATAATGCTCTTGAGATTTGTCTATAACTGCAATTGCTATGCTGTAATCAGAATGCTCAGAAGTAGGATCAATTTCGCAGAGAATTTCACCTTCGGTAACGATAATATTTTTATCTGGATATTTATAGTTAAGTTCTTCTATTACTTTATTAACTTTCATTTCGTTTTAGACTTTAACTCATTTAGAAGATCGTCGAGATTTAGCATCTGTGTAAACATTTCAAGACTACCGTTTTGGGTTTTTGGCCACTTGGATTTCGGTCGATCCCAGTAGAGTTCGATCCCGATATTATCAGGATCTCGAAGGTAAATAGCTTCCGAGACTCCGTGATCAGACGCACCCTCTATCGGATACTTTATATCTATCAAACGTTTCAAAATTCTTGCGAGTTCAATACGCTCAGGAAATAAAATCGCAAAATGATATAGTCCTGCAAATCCTTCTGGCTGGGGTGGTACACCTTCTCCTTGCCAAGTGTTTAATCCAATATGATGATGGTAACCCCCAGCCGAGAGAAAAACAGCGGAATCTCCATAACGAAAAGTCACTTCAAAACCCAGTATTTTATGGTAAAAATCAAGAGACCTGTCGAGATCAGAAATAGTAAGGTGAACGTGACCGATTTTAGTTTTTGGATGGATCATCATATGATTATGGTAACACAGGATTAACGTTAAAGCGAAGGGGGTTTAAATAGCAGATTATAAAAAAAATTATGAATCATAGTATGTATAGGAAACGAAAAGTATAAATTATCTTTAAAACATAGAATTATTTAATAGCGATGCTTAATTTATAGATTCAACAGAGTCTTTTATGATAGAAAGGATTCATAGGATGTTTACACATCGTAGTCATCTACTTTTATGAGTTTTTCTTACTCAACAAACTCCAAGCGGTCAAAACCAGGATTGTCAAATACATCACGAACCCATAAACACATGCAGGCAGGTCTGCTATTGTGAAACCTTTGTCTCCGCAGCTGATTATCGCGTCAGCACATCCTTCCGGAGAAAACAGCTCGTAGTACGAGAGATATCCCGAAAACAAAACTCCGGCAATTGCCAGCACTAATACAACTTGCAGGGTCTTCTTGTGAGGCATATGAGGAAATTAAGAAGTAATTAGCAGGATTATAGACCTGTGGATGTGGAAAGTAAAGCCTAGAAAATATAGGCAAAGAATAATATTCATAAGGTGCTTGCGAAAAAATACGGACGAGCCAGACATTAATGTGCAGAGCTATTTGATTGTGTGAAATGAAAAATTAGTGCAGAGATGGGTTTGCTGGATCAAACCATACTAAATAAAGACGGAGAACTGGTAGATGGAGACAACTTACAAGCTG
>CAZZFI010000092.1:2662-3045 GCA_964653475.1 uncultured Candidatus Saccharibacteria bacterium
TTTACCTAACTCAGAACATATTCCCTCGCCAGATCCAATACCAGACGACCCACTTACAGAAGAATGGGGAGAAGCCCATGCGGAATCTGTGAGGCTATACGCGGGTATTTCGGCTAAAGTCGCGTTAGAAGTTGCAGTAAGAAATAGTTCGCATAACCCAGATCTAATAACAGAGGATGATAATCAGTTATTGCAAGCATTAGCAAAAGAGGCGAAGCCTGAGTATAGTGGAGTGGTTATTCCAAACTCTGAAACCAATTTAAGACTATTCAGACAGAGATTGAGTGATCAGGAAAAAATTGGTGATTTCTTTAGTAGATTTGGAATTGAAAAGAATAGTCTAGATTTAAGCCCTGGTAAAACTGATTATGTAGCATTTGTAA
>CAZZFI010000093.1:0-3027 GCA_964653475.1 uncultured Candidatus Saccharibacteria bacterium
AGCGAACAACCCGGAAATTGCCAATAACATCTGGTTTTTGTTCCCGTAAATAGGATTGAATTCGGGCTTTTGCTGACATCCCCTCTGCACCTGGAAGTCTGATCTCTGTTAAGTAATTAAGGAAATATCCATATTCTTCGTAGATTTTGTCCAAATATTGCCCTAGGGTTTCTCCTTGGTCTTTAAGTTTGGATGCTAGTTCCGCCACAAGGATAGCTGCCACAGAGGCATCTTTCTCTCTGATATAGTTACCTGCAGTATAGCCATGGCTTTCCTCCATTCCGAATAGAAAGTCTGAAATTTTTCCCGACACTTCGAGATTATCCATTATTTCTGCAATGTATTTGAATCCGACAAGCAAGTTCGGTTCGATTTTAATTCCATAATTCTCTGCAAGGACTGAAATCATGTTCGTAGTCACGACTGTTTTCACGAGCAAATTCGTCGGAAGGAGCTTTCTTGCATCTTTTAGTTCTGAGAGCATATACTTTGTGATGAGAATTCCTATTTCGTTACCTGTGAAGAATCTCCACTTGTCTTTCTCTCGAGACATGAGGCCTACTCGATCAGCATCGGGGTCAGCCGAGATAATAATCTCCGCGCCCGCGCCATCTGCCTGAGGGATAATATTCTCGAACGACTGTACTACTTCGGGATTTGGGATATTGAACATCACAGTAGAAAACCGAGGGTCGGGAACACTAGAAGGTTGATCAAGTTTGCAATCAAAACCAAGCTCACCAAGGATCACAGGAATAGTGTGTAGAGAAGTCCCATGGAGTGGGCTGAAGAGCATCTTTATACTTCTGTAGTTTTTGTTGAGCGAGATCGCCTTAGCTTCCTCAATATATCGCCTATGTTCTTTATCAGTGACATCAACAATGAGTCCATCTGATCTCGATTGTTCGTATTCTGTTAAAAGTACTTGATCAACATCATTTACTACCGTATTTACGAGATTTTGGTCATACGGAGGAACCAGTTGTCCACCGGTTTCGTTTATGACCTTTTGCCCGTTATGATCTGGTGGATTGTGGCTTGCGCTGATCATGATACCTGAAACAGCGTTAAGTTCACGCACCATGAAAGACAGCTCAGGAGTCGGAGTTACATCTTTGAAGATCTTAACCTTTATGCCATTTGCAGCGTAAACTTCAGCAGCTCTTAAAGCGAGAGTTTTACAATCAAGACCTTGCACTGGGTTTTGTCTGCTGTTGTCGTACTCGGTTTCGTTTAAATATGCACGCACATCGTAGGCTATTACAACCCCTCTTTCTTTTGCGTCTTCGGGGAACTGTTTGAGTAAATACTGTGAGTGACCCTGAGCGGAGGTCTGAATCGTCCATACATTGATTCGATTTGGACCAATCCCAACAGGTCCACGTCTACCCGCAGTTCCAAATGGAATTACCTGGTAGAAACAATCTAGAAGCAAATCCCAGTTTTTTATCTCAATCAGATAGTCAATCTGCGGAACATATTCCACAAATTCTTTCCCTTCTAGCCATTTTTTGAGGTTATCTAAAGCGTTATCTTTATATACTTGTTCTACTTTGAGAGTTGAGAAACCTTCTGCGGTCAGGGAGAGTTTTTCTTCAGTGGTCATAGTGAGAAGCTAATATTTAGAATTCCAATTGAACAAATTATAATCTAACGATACGAAAAATAATAATTTATATCTTACAATTTTTAATCAGTGTATAGCATTTTATGTATAATGATTCTGTTTTATAAGTATCAACTTGTCACAAACTTCACTTTTTAATAATGAATTAAGACTCTCAGTAAGTCAGTTTAATGAGCTCATAAATCTTCACCTCAACTCTATAGGGTTAGTAGTCGTAGAGGGAGAGATTACAGAGTTTTCTATAAGTGGCAGAGGGGGTGTAAATATAGTATTAAAAGACAAAACTGAAAAATCGATAGTTAGCGTTACTGGATATGCCCCAAAGGTTCAAGGGATAAATATGGTGGAGAAAGGGATGGAAGTTGCGATCTGGGGAAAACCTCAGCTATATTCTCCTTACGGGAAATTCAGCATTTCAATCGAAAAGATCTCTCCTGTTGGAGAAGGTGCTTTAGCAAAAGCGTTCGTGATCTTGAAAGAAAAACTCGAGAAAGAAGGACTGTTTGATCTTGATCGAAAAAGACCACTCCCTGAACTTGTTACAAAAATCGCTCTAATCACTGCAAAAGATTCTGCAGCTCAAACTGATTTTTTGAAAATCCTTCGAGAAAACGAAATCGCTTTAGATATCGATTTTTATCCAGTCGCGGTACAAGGTATACACGCCACGAAAGAAGTAATTTCAGCTTTAAAATATGCAGAGCAGAAAGATTATGATTGTATTGTAATAACACGTGGAGGAGGAAGTCTAGAAGACTTGAATGCTTTTAATGACGAATCTATGGCAAGAGAAATATTTTCCAGTAAAATTCCTACATTAGTCGCTATTGGCCACGAAAGGGATGTATCAATCGCAGAATTAGCATCAGATATCCGTGCCTCAACTCCATCGCAAGCCTCATACTACTTTGTGACTAACACCGAAAATCTATTCAAAAAACTCGACCTTCTTGCAGATCATGCATACCAACAACTTGATAGACATATCACAAAAGTCGAAAGAGAAATCTCAATTGAAGGTATTTACGAAAAAATATTTTCTAAACTAAGAGAAAACAATTCAATTCTTTACAGGTTTGGAAATGATTTTGAATCTAAAATTTTGTTTAAATTAAACAATTATAAGCATACTGTTTTAACAAGTAGAAATTCTCTGGAGAAATTCGAAAACTATGTCAAAGAGATTACTAATTCTGTTGATCACTACGACCAACTTCTCCAGACATTAAACCCAAACAACGTGATAAAAAGAGGGTATGCGATTGTGAGGGACAGCAAACAAAACATCTTAAAGTCTGTAAAAGACGCTAAAGTGGGCGGTTCCATAAGCACAGTTCTTCGTGATGGTAAAATTATTTCGATAGTTGAAAAGATAGAAAACAATTAATTTATTACAAATT
>CAZZFI010000094.1:0-2955 GCA_964653475.1 uncultured Candidatus Saccharibacteria bacterium
CCTACCAAAACAATCGCTATCACGAGGAGATAATAGACAATTCTACTTTGTCCTCCAGACTTTGCTTTTTGGTCGGTGTTCGCATTTTGGAAAATATTTGCGATCTCTTTTGGGTCTGGTTTGTTTGGTTTTCCTACTTCAGGTTGAGTAGGATTTAAATGCAGCTCATTAGCATGGTCAAAGGTGTTGTTCTCTTTTGAATTGTCAGTCATGGCAGTTGAGTAATTTATAAAGTCTAACACAAAAAGATTTTCTTGGAAAACGTGAGTAGTACCAGTATTATCTCAGTTTTGGATTTGGTTCTCGTTTAAGAAGGCTTTTCTCAAACACTTTACGATTTTTTTGGGACTTAGGTTCCTCATAGTCAGTATCTTCTTCATCGTATTCTTCATATTCTTCCTCCTCTTCGTCAATAGGTTTTGTGATAAATCCTGCGACTCTGAGTAGCATATACAAAACAATTGCTACTACTAAAATCACAACACCTATTATTATTATCTCCAGAAGGATTTTGTCTAAAACTGCTCCGAAGTAGTTCTTGAGAAGGTCAAGAATTCCGTCTATGTCTTCTTGAGAATATGTATCGGGTGAGAATGTGATCTTACTCCACAAAACAATATCCATCACTATACGTAGTGCGAGTTTCGCAACTAAACTAAACACTATAAAGAATACGCCAGAATTAACCATTATCTTAACAAACGATTTTGCAGGATGACGTGAAAGCCAGCATGCAATAAAAGTCGTAACAACTGCTAAAATCACTCCATAAATTCCGTACATTCTAGCTCTAGTAAGCAGTTCTGGCATTCTCCCTGTCGATGTTTTTTGTAGGAAAGCAGATTGAGATATCTCAATTTTTGTTTCTTCGTCTAGATCAGGAGCTACAGAATCAAAGAAACCTTGAGGTAGGCTTATGCTTCTTCGAAGAGAACGCTCTGCTATTTCGTTTCTGATAAATTCTCTCACAAGGACTCCACCACAACTGAGATCGTTTTTCAAAAAGCTTGCTTCGCTAATCTGATCTTCAGAGGCACAATCTGGAAGTACATCATATCCAGATATTTTCATAACGTCAGAAAGGAAATTTTCGTTGCCAGAAGTATCATTATAGCTTTCTAAAACCTCATTTTTGGGGAAGTACAAATACAGTTCGGACTTTCCAGATAACCAATTAGCAATATATTCCCCGTTTTCAACCAGAGTCACCTGGATAACCTCCCGAAGATCTACTCTACTCATCATCGCTCTTACTATGACTGCAGATAATCCAGGAGGAAATTTACTTGTATCACTGACTTTGATTTTGTCTTTAAGAAGAGAGTCAACATTTTCTTGCAAAACAGTATCTGTTTCCTCTACCAAGTTCGAGTCACCCACAACTTGCTCATACAGCTCGGGGTTAACTAGTCTATATCTGGGATAAAGGAGTAGAACCGCACCAATCAGACATATCGATGCCGTGACAGAAAAAAAGAAGCTTATGAATCTTGTAATCATGATTTCAACTAAATTTAACTTAATTGTATATAATTTTCAACTAACAAGATTTAGCGAAAACGTTTGTTTATTCAAAGCTTATTACTTCACAGTAAAAGTGTAGACTGGTAAAATAACTGTATTCATTTATCCTGAACAGTTGCAACTAAGAATTTCAAAACCACGGGCGAAAAAAATCGAGCAAATCTCGCTTGACTTAAAAAAAGACAAACTTGAAGGTTATTACCAAGTAAAGCGACGACTTGCTCATTTAGAAGCGACAGTAGAAGCTCTGCCCTACTGGAAATACTTCGTCAGTGTTTTGGCATTTTTGCTTTTTCTTTTTTTGATAATCTTCTCACTTTACATCACGATTGCAAACTACGAGAAACTTCCTAAACAACTTCCTCTCATCTATTCTCAGTCAAACGGAACTTGGAATTTGATCGATAAAGAACTTTACCTTGTAATCCCTTTTGCGTTGATGTTTCTGCTTTTCTTCTTGATAAGATTTAACACACTGACTTTCAAGTTTGATAGACGACTTTCGCTCATGGTTAATCTTGTTTTAATTTTGACTTCATTACTTGGATTTATTGCGTATATTCAGTTATTTTCATTTGTGTTAGTTTACTAAAGTGTTTGATTTCAGCTTCATAAAACCATATCTAGACTTTGCTCCTCAGATGTTCATTGCTTTTTCGCTGAGTCTCCTCTTGACTCCTGTTGTCGGATTTCTTGCGAGGAAATACGGATTTGTAGACCTACCAGTCTCACAAAGACCTCGGGGTTCCAAAAGTCTCGAGCAAAAAATCCACGACCGAATCTTACCGAGAATCGGTGGAGCTGGTGTGATGATTGCATTTTTATTAGTTATGTCTTCTTCTGTCCCGCTTACCCCACAGATATGGGGAATCTTGATAAGCATTCTTATTCTTATGGTAGTTGGACTCTTTGATGACAAATACGACCTTGATAGCAAAACTCAATTCTTTTTCCAATTTCTTGTTGCAACTATAACTGTCATAGCCGGCACAAGCATCACTTTTATCCAGGTGCTCGGGATAGAAATGGATCTCAATCTATTCTCCAGAGAAGTGTTCATAGGAAATTTTGTATACAACTTTGTTTTCCCAGCCGATATTTTCACAATATTTTGGATAGTCACAATCATAAACGCACTTAACTGGGTTTTCGGGATTGATGCACTCGGAGAAGGGATCACAATCATCACCGCGATTACTATCATGTTTATCGCTGTAAAAACAGGACGTCCAGAGATCGCCATACTTCCGGCAATTCTTAGCGCATCGTTACTTGGATATTTCCCCTACAACTACCCACCTTCTAAGATAATCAGTGGAACAATCGGCACAACAAGTTACGGTTATCTAATTGCTGTCCTTTCTATGATGTCAGGTGCCAAAATCTCAACAGCGATTTTACTTTTGACACTACCTCTTTTTGATATGGTTT
>CAZZFI010000095.1:0-2928 GCA_964653475.1 uncultured Candidatus Saccharibacteria bacterium
AGTTGGATAATCTAAGGTAAAAGTTAGTGCTTTTTCTAAAATCCCTCGGGGAAGTTCTTTTGCAAGTTTTATATATAGAGATTTATGCTTTGGGTCATTTAGTTGATGAGAAAGTCTAACACCGAAATCCTGGAATTCTTCTTTAAGGTATTTTGAGTTCTTTGTTATTCTCTCGACAAAATCATGAGCATCGAGGATAGAACCAGCAGCTACAAGTTTATGTTTTTTTTTAGAAAAATCTACTTTTTTCATTTACAAATACTGTTGAGAAAAGGATGCTCAGTTCATCTTAAAATACTCAGTTAACCTATCAATCATGCCTCTGAATCCGTGACTACCCATAAACACAACAATTTTATGTCTGTCTGTGCCAAGTTCTAGTTGTTTTATAAGAACTTTCACCAGGATATCATCATCATTTATGACCGTGATATTACTGTAGTATTGTTTAAGTTTTTCCGCGAGTTCAGTTTCGTTGAGTCTATGTAAAGCAGTTTTTGGTAATTTTGTAAACCTAGGAAAAATTATACCGTTAACTTCAGAAAATGCCTCTCTGTACGTCGGAATAGAAGCTTCTGTTCTGTTTCCAGTATTCGGTTCAAATACTACGTATATCTCACTTTTGGGATAATCCTCTCTTAGGGCTTTAATACTCCCTTTCGCTTTAGGAGGAGAACTACCAAAGTCATCAATAACAAGGAAGTTGTTCCCTTCGTGTTTGATCTCAAGACGACGTTTTATACCTTTAAAGTCTTCTATAGCTTCTTGGATACGTTCTTTTCGTACTCCAAGTTCATAAGTTAAAACAGCCGAGGCGAGAAGGTTTTCTTCGTTAAACTCTCCGATTATTTTCCGCTCATAAGGAATTATTTCAAGACTTGAGATTTCTTTATCCATTCTCACAAATGTAGGAAGGGGTTTTGAGATCTTTTCGAGATACCAAAGAGGCTCTACTACCGCTTTTTCATTTTCAGCGGAGTAAAAGATTATTTTACATTTAGCTACTTTTGTAACTTCCACGACATTTGTATCATTTGCGTTTGCAATTAACAGTCCGTCTTCTGGAAGTGTTTTGACCAATTTTTTGAAATTATCGATATAGCTTTGTTCTGTTGGAAATAAGTCAGGATGTTCCCACTGACATGAATTTATTAGTAAGTATTTAGGTTTATAATAGAAGAATTTTGAAGTAGTATCAGTCAGGGAGGTTAGATATTCGTCTCCTTCAACGACTGAGAACTTTGTGTTTTTGTCTTTTGCTTTAGCAGTTTCACTCATGCTAGGAGTAATACCGCCAAACATGTAACTCACCTCAATTCTAGCTTTGTTAAAAATTTCCAGAACAGCTGAAGTTATTGTGGTTTTCCCATATGTGCCGGCTATAACTATCGATTCGTCAGAAATTACATATTCTGATAAAATCTCTGGAAACGTTTTGATAGGAATTCCTAGGTTTAATGCTTCTTGATATTCTGGGTTATTTTCACCTTTCAGTCCTTGAGCGATGACAAGATCCGGATGATTTCCATCTTCATCTGTAAGTCGCTCACTTTTATAGCCAATTGCTATAGGAATATCGTATTTTTGAAGATATTCACTTACTGGTGGGAAAAAGCCTTTGTCGCTTCCTGTGACCTTTACACCTCGATATTTGAACATAACGGAGAGTCCAGAGGTTACCACTCCACATATGCCTATTACGTGTATCCAATTAGGTAGGTTCTTGTTGCTCATTTTTTGAATAATGGAGTTTTACGTTTTTTAATCTTCGAAGTCCGTTATCTTCTAATTGATTCATAAAACCTTCATAAGCCCAATTCCTACCATCTTTTTCTTCTGTCCAAATTTGCTTTTCGAGCGGAAGTTTTGGATCAGTTATCAGAATCTTGCCGAATCTAAGTCCGTTTTCTTCGTTATAGCCTTTGATAGAGTGGACATATTCGATTTCTTTCACTACCTCGTTTTCTATCGTTACTTCTGAGATTATAATTATATGATGAGAATTTTTTCTGAGTCCTTTGCTTCTTATAAAATCTCCAGGTCTTACATTGTTTAAATTGGGAATAATTTCTGTATTGTCTTCGTTTGTAAGCGTATTCGCACCAATTTGTTCTACTGGCCTAAGTTTTCTTTTAAATTTGTCCCAAACCCCGTTCTTTCTGAATTTCAGATAGTTAACTAATGGTTTTTTCCCTTCATTTTTAAGCCAGAAATTATACGTATGAACAACTAGTCCTGAGCAGTCAATCCCTATATGGTTGTCTAGCATAAACTGACGAATTTCTTGAGCTGAAAGTTTGTTTAAATCAATGCCTTTTAGCTGAGCATGAACTTTGACTTCTCTAGATATTTCTCCAGGATCACCTTTCCCTACAAGTACTCGTAATCCGGCTCTTTGGCTTTTTGGGTTAATATAATATGGGCAGACGATATTTTTCCCTCCCAATGGGAGATTTGAATACTCTTCAATTACTTTTTTTGCGCTGTATGGCAAGCTGTATACTGTCATTTTACAATTGATGGTCTTTTATAGCGTTTAATGCTTCTACAATCCATGGCGAAACTTGTCCGGTATTTGTCACTGAACTCTGTTTTAGTTGCAAACGTGCTAATTCTTCCCCTTTCTTTATAACTCTGTCTTTAACCGGAGTCAAAATTAGCACACCCTGTCTTTCCATAAAGTCTACTCCAGCAGCGAATTCTTGAAATAATAATGATTTATCTCTATCTTCGTCAAGAGAAATCGTTGTACTTGCTACTTCATCGGTATACCGATTTATTGCTGCATTATCGCCTCGTAGTCTGTAAATACCCATATCTACTTGATGATTAATTTTGACATTCTCTTCTGCTCTCAAAAACACCTGTGAATAGTTTTCCGGAGAAGTGTTCCGTTTATTATAATCAATCGGCTTCTGATGTATATCA
>CAZZFI010000096.1:0-2745 GCA_964653475.1 uncultured Candidatus Saccharibacteria bacterium
GAAAGCAAATCCAAGCAATTATCCGAGTTTTTGCTCAAGCAAACATCAAAAGAAACAGGTCTTCCAGAACAAGGTGCTAAAAGTGAATACGAACACGAAATTGGATCGATTGCTTTTCTGCATGATGTAAACTCTGTCACCTCTCTGATTGAGTGCGGTTATATTGACAACGAAGAAGACTCAAAATTTCTGAAGGAAGAAAATAATATCCAGAAAATTGCGAAAGGTATTACTAAAGGAGTTCTCGAATATTTTGGTCTTGAGTATAGAGAAACATCTGTCCCAACAGCTGCACCAACAAGCAGCGACTTCTCAAGGCCAAATACACCTCCAGTTAGAACTCCTGCTATTCAGCCACAGAACAATACCCCAAGGGGACTTGGGACATCTTTCCCAAGCCCAAGTATGCCTTCGGCTGATTTATCAACAGGATTTGAAAGGCCTCAATTCCCCACGGACAACCCTTTTAATGCCCAACCTTCTACAAGTGGAAGCTTTATGAGTCGAGATAATCGCAAAAAAATGATCGAGGAAATGTATGTAAAAGTACTTGGAAGGGAGCCTAACCAAAACGATCTGAATTATTTCCTCAACACTGGGATTAGCGAACAAGAGCTTCTACGAAAAATGGTTGATTCTCAAGAGCACGCAGACCTAGTGAAATCTAGACAAGAAGTTATCAAAGCAAAAGATGAGTTAATCGAAAGCAAAACAGAACTTATCACTCTAAGAAATTCTACAGAAGATCAGAAAGTCATTATCCGAAACCTACACACACTGATTGCTCAGAAAAACCAAGCGTTAGCTCAGCTTCAACAACAAGTGACAGATCTTCAGAACCAACAGCTTCAACAAACTCAAAACCAAGCTAGTCAAACACGGACATCTCCAACGAAATACAAAGGAACATTCCTGGATAAAGTGTTCAAAGCATTCAGCGATATCTTCGAATAACTCTACTCCCAAACCTTATTTTTACTTGACTATAAGACCATTTAAGCATATCATTAGAGAAGATTGCACAAGCAGCCTTTTCCCTTGTTTATAGATACTGATAGTATTTAATAATAAAATGTTCGATCTTTGCTACAAAAAATTATTATTAAAAAACCTTCGCTCGAGATATACAATCTCGACGCTTGATCCCCTGTCTTCGCAGGGTTTCTATCTATCCGTAAATCAAGGGGTCTAAGCCCTGTTTGTCATCACGTAGAAAAGAACTACTTGAGATAGTAGTGCTGTTTCTTTTTAGATTTTAATTAACAAAAATGGAAACAATCTTACTGATCGTGTTGTCGATTGTGTCAACAGGAGCAATAGGATCTAGTTTCGTTCTGTTTCGAAACAGGAAAGAACTAGAACAAAAGCTCAAAGATCCAAAACTTCAAGATATTTCCGAAGATGAAGCTATCAGAAGAGCAAGCTTAAAGGCTCAGAACATCATCTTGGAAGCCGAAAAAGAGTCAGACAAAATCAAATCTGACGCCCTAAAACAGTCTAATGAACTCAAACAAGCAATTCAGCTCGAAGAGAAACGACTAGACGAGAGAGAAAGAAAGCTTGTCGAAAGAGCCAAAACACTAGACGAAAGTTTCGAGAATATTGAAAGGAAAGAAAAAGCTCTCGAACAGTCAAAACGTGATCTAAAAAAACGTGGAGAGAAAATTAATGAAGAGCTACAAAAACTTGCAAAATTAAGCCACGAAGAAGCAAAGAAAATGCTTCTCGAAAAGACGGAAGAAGAACTCAAATCATACATAGCGAGAAAAATCCGCGAAGCAGAGTTTGAGATTCAGTCAACATCCGAAAAGACAAGTAGAGAGATTCTTATCGATGTGATGCAGAAAAGTGCGACTGATTATGTAGCAGAGTCAACCGCAACTACGATCGACATCGAAAACGAAGATCTCAAAGGAAAGATTATCGGAAAAGAAGGTCGAAATATCCGCACATTTGAAAGACTAACTGGTGTAGATATCATCGTAGACGAAGCACCAAACCAAGTTACACTTTCATGTTTTGATCCTATTCGAAGAGAAGTTGCAGCATTGGCTTTGCAAAAACTTTTGAAGGACGGAAGAGTTCATCCAGGAAGTATTGAAGAAACAATCTACGGAATTAAAAATGAACTCGCAAAGGAGATTAAACGTACTGGAGAGAAGCTTGCTTATGACGCAGGATGTAACGACCTACCCCAAGAAGTGGTTAAACTCTTGGGTAGATTCAAATATCGATTTAGTTACGGACAAAATCTGATCAAGCACAGTATGGAGATGGTTAATCTCGGTGCACAACTAGCTTCTGAGCTTGGGGCAGATGTAAATTTCACGAAAAAAGCATGTCTTTTGCACGATATTGGAAAGGTGTTAACCCACGAGATCGAGGGTAAACCTCATCATCATATTTCTGGTGATGTCGTCAGAAAATATCTAAAAGACGAAAAACTTGCTAATGCAGTCGAATCTCATCACGGAGATATAGAGACCACTTCATTAGAAGCCGAGATCGTGAAGATTGCAGACGCAATTTCAGGAGCAAGACCAGGAGCAAGAAAAGATAGCTATGAGAACTATGTAAAAAGAGTGAAGGGCTTGGAAGATATTGCTAAAAAATATGAGGGTGTGGAAGAAGCTTATGCTATCCATGCAGGTCGTGAAGTCCGAGTTATCTTCAAACCTTCTGTGACTAGCGACGAGGATGTGGTAATCCAAACTCACAAAATTGCAAAAGAAATCGAAGAAACTC
>CAZZFI010000097.1:0-2704 GCA_964653475.1 uncultured Candidatus Saccharibacteria bacterium
TTGTTCTCAGTAAGTAGTTTTGCCGTACTCTCGTACCCGGCTTGCCCACCGTCCCCTGCATGATTTCCGGAAAAAGCCAGTATGTCAAAGCCTACGCTTTTTAGTCCTGCGGCTACTTGCTCATCTCCAACGAAAACTACACAGCCTGTACAAGGCGTAGGGTTTCCTCTGATAGGGTTTTCTAGCTGAGCGATGGCGAGGTCGGCGCGGGCGATTTCGTCCCTTACGCCGTCAAAAAGATAAGTGTAATTGTTGTGGACATTGAGACCGAGCCTGTCAACCGCCCGCGCCGGAATTATCTCCCCACCTGCAAAAATCGTCGTTAGTTCTTCTTGCGCTAATTTATCCTCATCTCCTGTTTCTCCTGGACGCTTTTCCAGATAAACAAGTGGGTAGTCGTCTTTATTGAGTACTTTGTCCCAGATGTTCATTCCATCTATGGTCAAAGTTTTGTAGTTCGGCTTAACTTGCTCTAACGTCAAAATAGCAATTTTTCCCTGTAACATAGCCTCTTCTACGCCTCGCAAATCCATAACATCTGCCTGGAAACCATCAGGGAAAATATCCGCGTTTTCAGAAATTGTAACTAGATCGGACCGTTTCAATTCCTCGAGAGTATAGTCAGTTTTTAAACTCTTAAAATCCGTGACAGCAACAAAGTGGTGTTTGATTGTTTTTACCGGGATCGGTGTGGCCGAGGGAGAAAATTTCTCGAGAATATTTGAGGTAAGACCATCCTCAGAACGCCTAGTAAAATAAACGACTCCCACAAGAGCACACAACATTAATACTAAAACCAGATAGATTTTCCAACGTCGTTTTGATAGAGTACGTCTAGATCTCATATCTTATTATGCATATTTTAAAGGAGTATTTCCACAATATAAATGTAACATATGGCATGCTTGTTACTTCTGTACATGATATATAGTAGTATATTTATATATTAGTTATTATCCTTCGCAAATGAACCAATCCAAAAAAGCTTATTTCGACAATATCGAAATAGAAGCCCTGAAAAATACAAGTTTCCGAAAGGTTCTACACACTGGAGCTTACAGCCAGCTCGTTGTGATGAGCCTGAAACCAGGTGAAGACATTGGTCTGGAAAAACACGATGGTCACGACCAATTCATCAGGATCGAAGCAGGACAGGCCGAAGTAATACTTGGAGAAGAGAAGTTTAATGCACGCGATAATGATGCTTTTGTAATTCCATCAGGAATAAAACACAATGTCACCAACACCTCCCCGACTGAAGATCTGAAGTTATACACAATTTACTCTCCTGCGGAACACGAGGATGGGTTGGTGGAGGATGAAAAAATCTAGGTGGCTTTGGGTAATGGAGAAGCATCTTTAATATCCTCTGGTCCGACCAAATGTATGACAATTTTCCTGCGGTCTTTATAAGGTCCATCAAGCAGTTTGCTTAACTCCTCCTCCATCTGAGCGGCCACAGTCTCATCATCAAAAAAGATATGTATTGTATGCAAATCATCTTTTGTATCTGAGTGATCTCCTTCCATAATTCTGAGAATCAAGTCTACCAGCGAATATGCTTTGTTAGTACCAACCCGTGCGAAAAACGCATCTTTTCCTTTAATCTGGAAACGAGATGTAAGTACAAAGCCTTTAGTCATGTTAACTATTGCGTCATTCGCGACATGCGAATGTGGAGCATTCTCTAAAGTGTCTATCCCCGTTGAAATCTGTAATCTTCCTTCAAGTTTAGGTGGTATAGTCACATCCCCTTTACCTTCTTCAGGAAAATTTTTATACCTAATAACCATTTTTTCGTGAATTTTATCAAAGCGAGTAGCCAGTTTGATGGTTTTTCCGTGTACAAATGCCTGCTGTACAAGAACTTCAAATTTATGTTCGTCATGATTACTCTCTTCATTCCTGGCTTTTCTCAAAACATATTCACGCGCTTTGTTAATAAAATCCTCTTTATCTATGCCTAATTCACCAATTTCTTGTTCATACATTTTCCAAAATACATCTTTACCATCATCTATAGCAAGTTTAATGGAAGCCATTATCCGTAGAACTCCATTTAATTTATTGTGTCCTTCCGACTCCCCCCTTTCAGTTAGTTGCTGTGCCGTTCCATTCAATATCTCATTAAATACGTATTCTCCCCAACCGCATAATTTATGAGAATTTATCCTGATGGTTCCATTACTTTTCAGGATGATTTGTTCTATATCTTCGTCCTCAAGGAATTCAGTTCCACCCCCAGGAGTATTTATATGGATAATATTAATATTGCCATCTCTATCAGCCACTGAAATCACTGCACGCTCATCAATACAAGTAATTTCCACTTCAGGTCGTTCTTCCGGAGGTAAGTTTAGAATATCTTTGATACTTCTCGTATTCGCTAGGAAATCCGCTTTCACCTGCTCGTTTATAGTTAGTTCTTCCCTTCGCTCGTTATAACTTTGCCAACCGTGATAGTCCAGCTCATTCTGCGTTAGTTGTGTTTGTATCGGTTTGTTAAAGTAATCTTCCATAATCAATGTTTCTGACCTTTGTATAAAATTAAACCTCCACCTCCTCAACCACTCCATCCAGTCCCGCAAAAAAAAACTTTACTTGCTTAGTTGGGTATTCCTCGAGAAATTTGGATCTCAGCTTTTTGAAAAACTGCGCGTGTTCTTCCTCATCTTTGGCGAACTCGAGTCCACTGGGGATAGTT
>CAZZFI010000098.1:0-2686 GCA_964653475.1 uncultured Candidatus Saccharibacteria bacterium
CGTGACTTTATCTGGAAATTTGAAAAGGCTTTTGAAAAAGATATGGAAATCTTCTGGTGTTATCCATGGTGTCCAGTAACCGATCTGATCAATTAACCAAAATGACGCGGTATATGTCGAAAACGGAACAAGTTTGTCTGGGCGCATTTGGCCAGTCATGTTATACAAACTAGAAATCGAGTTTTTTACTCGGGCATAAAATTTGAGTCTCCAAATGTTTGAGTAAAAAATGATAACTCCTGTGTAGAACTTGAAATGGGCGTCTTCTCTTATGGAGTATTCGTATGAAAGCTTCGCGAAGTGTTGAGGATCAGTAATTGAATCAGCATCACAGCTTGTCATTGTTGTTTTTTTCAAATCCCATCCTAGTTCTTTAATCTTTTTAACTGCGAATTTACCAGCCCATGCCATATTTGATGACTTCCCGATTACTTCGTCTTCTTGTAAAACATGACTGCTAACCCAAAAGTTCTCGAACAGGTGTCCGTATTCTTTTTTGAGTTTTTCAGATTTTTCGATCCCTTCCTCATCTCTCGCTTCCGCAGCCATTACGATTGAGATTTGTTTTATCGGAAATGTCGAGCGAGATATCGCTCCTACTGTATCTTCCAGAACACCATATGGCTCTTTCCAGTGAGGGATCATTATCACATGGTGAAGTTCTGACGGTTGGTACGCAAGTCCGCTTTGTTTTACTAGTTCAAGCTTTTCAATTTCTTGCTCTAAGTATTTCTTTGTTTTTCTTTTTTCGAGATGAAACGCATATCTATCTAAAAACTTAGGAATCATTTTGTTCCTGTGTAGTTTCTCTTTATACTCATGAAATTCCATTTCGGTGATTTTTTTATATTCTGCACTTAGACGTTCAATTCCTTTTGCGGGATCAACTAGATCTTTCAGTTTTGACATCCAATCTATATTTTCAGTGCTACGAATCTTGATTACAGCAAGTACAACAAGGATAAAATAGCTTATAGATTTGTAAAGAAAATAGATGTTAAAAACGATCACGAAATAGGCCGTTAATCTCGGCACAAAAAGTGCCCCGAGAACTGGGCTTATTATAATGATAGAGGCTGTGACCGCAGGGACTTTTTCAATAAGTCTTTCTTTGAGTGATGTTTCTCCTGGCATTATCTTAATTCAAAAATAAATTCTTGGTAATCATCAGTTATTTTATCCCACAAATAATTTTTAACTTTTTCGTAGTTATTTTTCTGAATTTTAGTCAAAAGACGAGTATCTTGCACTAGTTTTTCAAAAGACTTTAATAACGCTTTTTGATTATCGTAGTCATACAAAAAACCATTTTCTTTGTCTTTGACTAAGAATTTACCTCCTTCGGTATTTGTGGAAATGACCGCACATTTTTTGCTCATCGCCTCCAAAATGCTTATTCCGAATGCTTCCCAGCGGCTTGGCATTATAAATATCTTTGCCACAGAAAGAATCTCGTCACGAGTTTTGTTATCTGGATTAACTAGGAAAACTACGTATTGCTCAACTTCTAGATTTTTTACCAGAGTTTTGAGATTATCCAAATACTCTCCAGATCTTCCCATTACTACAAATCTCACATTTGGTTTAATTTTAGATAACTTTGGGAGGATTTTTATAACTTCTTGAATGCCTTTGTATTCTTCAAATCTACCTGTGTATGCGATCACATACCTTCTTTTGAGATTATGTTCATTTAAAGCTTTTGTTGTCTTTATAGGATTTAACTCATCTTCGTTTATACCGTTTGGAAAATATTTAATTTTTGATTTGCTAATTCCGTATGACTTCAACCATTTATATTGCTCAGGGTTAACTTGAATCACCTTATCATAAAGCCTGTTTAAGAATATCCTCTGAGTGCCAGTGTAGATTTTTTTGAGTAGTATTTTGACTAACGAATAATTGCCGTGTGCCATAAATGGCCCGTGTGGAGTGTTAATGAAAATAGTTTTCCTGCGGAAAATCCTAGTCATTATCAAAAATAAATCTTGCCATAAAAATCCAAGACCATGGACATGGATGATATCTGACTTCTGTTTCAATAGTGAAAAGAGTAAACCAGGATAGAAACCCAGATAATAAGAATCGTTCCATCGTCTGCTTCTCTTAATCAACATCCCTTTTATAATTTCGTTTTTAGGGAGTGAGTTTTTCTCGTTATTAGCCGTGAGGACAGTAACTTTGTGCCCATTCCCAACCATTCGCCTTGCGATTTCATAGCAGTTAGTTTCTGCCCCTCCAAGTTCAGGGAAAAATCTTGTGATAACATAAGTTATATCTAATTTAGGATTGCGAGATACAACGTCTTCCATACTTTCTAGAGTTAAGTTAGCTGTTTTCTCCCAATTAAAAATGCTTGCCTGGCTTTGTCCAGCTTTTACTAATCTCTGTTGCAACGAGTTATCCTGAAGAACTTGTTTAATTTTATCTGCTATCAGAACAGTATTTTTTGGATCAACAAGTATCGCTCCTTTTCCTAAGACTTCAGGATAACTTGATTTGTTTGATGCTACGACGGGTACTCCTGCTGTAATCGCTTCCAAAACAGAAAGACCAAATCCTTCATAGCTAGACATACTTACAAAACACTCTGAGTTATGCAAAATAATTGGAAGATGAGCTTGTTTTATTTCTCCTGTAAACACTACTTTGTGTTGTATCTTAAGATCACCAACAAGTTCTAGAA
>CAZZFI010000099.1:0-2673 GCA_964653475.1 uncultured Candidatus Saccharibacteria bacterium
ATTTTCTGAGGCACGTCCTTGATATCTTTCACTCCGCCTTTTTCGGCTATTTCTTGCATAAGTTCTTTAGAGTAGAGCCATTCTTTTTTGAGGACTTTTTCTAAGTATTTGTTTACATAAATTAATTCAGAATCACCTACTGTTTCCATGTTTTTTCTCACATAAGCCATCGCAAAAAAGGGTTCAATTCCACCATTACAGTCGGCTACAAGACTTGTTGTGCCTGTTGGAGCAATTGTAGTCACTGTAGCGTTTCGCATATTTTTGTATCCCTTTTTGTCCCATCTGGATCCTTTGAAGTTTCCAAAATCTCCTCTTTTTGCACCAAGCTCTTGAGAAGCATTATGTGATGATTCACTTACAAACTTCATGATTTTTTCTGCGAGATCTAGTGCTTCTTGACTGTCATAGCTGATACCGAGTTCAATAAGTAGATCCGCCCAACCCATGATTCCAACACCTACTTTGCGGTTGCCATATTTCACAATTTTCTCGATCTGAGGAAGTAGATGGTTTGAAACAGTTATGGTGTTATCGAGGAATCTTACTGCAGTTGTTATTACAAAATTCATACGATCCCAGTTGATTTTCTGCTCTACCGGAATATCTAAATCTTTTTTTTCATCGATAACAAATTTATTAAGAACAATCGATCCAAGGTTACACGCCTCATAAGGCAAAAGTGGTTGTTCTCCACACTGATTTGTTGCAGTCATTTTCCCTACATGAGGAGTTGGGTTATATCGATTAATTTCATCAATAAATACAAATCCTGGTTCCCCACTTCTGTGAATACTCTCCGCGATTCTCTCAAGTAGGTTTTGTGGATCGAGGGTTTTGTAAACTTCCTTTTTAAATTTAAGATCAAAAGTGTTGCCAGCATTTAGAGCTCTTACAAATTCATCTGTTATCGCGATCGAAATATTGAAGTTTGTTAACTGGGTGTAATCTTCTTTTGCAGAAATAAATTTTTCGATTTCTGGATGGTCAATTCTGAGGATTCCCATATGTCCAGCGTGTCTTACTGCACCTCTATTCAAAATAACTTCTGAAGAAAAGTCATAAAGCCTCATAAAAGAAATCGGCCCACTGGCTTCTCTGCCCGTTGAATTTACTCTTGCTCCTTCTGGGCGAATTAACGAAAAGTCGTAACCAATACCGGCTCCGCGTCTATGCAAAACAACCGTATTTGCGAGAGTGGTGTAGATTGATTCAAGGTTGTCTTCAATTGGCATAACATAACAAGCAGCAACAAGATCCTCTTTTCCGCGATCAAGTAGAGACATCCCAGATAGAAATTCTAGATTAGCTTGAATTTCGTAGAAATCAGCAATTACCTGATCCAGATGTTTTTGAGAGATTGATTTGAATCCGTTTTTTTTATCAGATTTATCGTTTTCAGCCTTTGCTATAAACTTCGATACCCTTTCAAACATCTGGGAGGGAGTTTCTGCAGGTTTACCTAACTTATCAAGTTTCAGATATCTTTTTTCAACAATGAATTTTGCGTTATCTGAAAGAACTGGTTTCGTGATATTTGACATGTTTATAACTTGATAATTATTTTTTTAGCTCTTGGATTGCCCTCTCGAAGTCTTCGATAGTATCGAAATCTCTATAAACGGAGGCAAAAAGCAAGTAAGAAATCGTGTCAAGCTTTTTGAGTCTGGTTAACACCATTTGACCGATGTCTGTACTTTTTACAGTGTTAGTTTTTCGGTTTAAAAGTTTTAGTTCAATATCGTCTAGAAGTTCTTCGATCTGAGTTTCGGAAAGGTCACGTTTTTTTATAGCTTTCATTATTCCCTTTTTTAGTTTTTCTCTGTCGAATTCCTCTATCTTCCCGCTTCTCTTCAAAACATTAAGACTGATAGTCTCTATACGTTCGTAAGTGGTAAATCGTTTTTGACAGGAAAGACATTCTCTTCTGCGTCTTGTGGCTCCTGATTCATTGTTGTCTCGTTTATCGACAACTTTAGTTTCCTGGCTGTGGCAATAAGGACATACCATAAAAATACGTTAAAAAATGCACAGAAGGGAGAAAACAGAAAGACTGCCCCCTGCTCTCTGTAAACACAATAAATTGTGTTGCTTAACTAGACTAACAACTATAGATTGTGTTTGTCAAGTTCAAAAACTGGAGCCTTTCGGAAACTATTTATGGGGTTTATTTATGAGAAATTTTTCTTGAATGTCTTTAATTTTGAGTAACGCTTCTAACGGAGTTAGACTGTTCACATCAATCTCTTCGATTTCTTTACGAACCTCATCCGTGCTATCAATACTGGCGAATGAGAGTTGTTGCCTGTAATCAATTGTCCTTGGAGAGAATTTTTGAGATTGAGTATTTTCGAGTTCATGAAGAATGTCATTTGCTCTCGAGATAACACTTCTGGGAATTCCAGAAATTTTCGCAACATAAATACCATAACTTCTGTCTGTCGCACCACGAACAATTTTATGCATAAAGATTACTTCTTCTTCGGTTTCTTTAACATGTACATTATAGTTTTTCACACCTGGGAGTTTATCTTCCAGCAAAACGAGCTCATGATAATGCGTTGCGAAAAGAGTTCTGGCTTTTATTTCTTTCACAATGTGCTCAACAATAGCCCAAGCAAGTGATAATCCGTCATAAGTACTCGTTCCTCGACCAAGTTCGTCTAAAATTAT
>CAZZFI010000100.1:0-2664 GCA_964653475.1 uncultured Candidatus Saccharibacteria bacterium
CTGTGATAATTTTCGCGATTATTGTAGTGATTTTGATCGTCGGGGTGATTGGTTATAGTATTTGGCTTCGTAGGCAAAATACTGAAATCTCAACCGATAACTTCGTTGAAGGAGTAGAGTCTACAATTACGCAGGGTAATCAAAACATTTCTGACGGAATCCGTTACAAAGATTATCATAGCAGTCTTGCAGGAAACTCTTCTGGAAAGAAGATTATCTTATTTTTCACTGCTGACTGGTGTATCAGTTGTAGAATGCTTGATGTAGAAATCAGAAATAGTGCTGACTCAATACCTGAAAATTTGATTATTATGAAAGTAGATTACGATTCTTCAACCGAACTTGTAGAGAAGTATAGGATAGAAAACCCAGGTACATTTCTTGTTGTTGACCAAGAACAACAAGAACTAAAGCGTTTTGCAAACTCGAAGACTCTCAACGAATTATTATTACACATACCCTAAGTTCTTTACTTGTTTTAGAACTAATCATATACTTTAGTAGTTTCAATCTGCCATATGTATAGATTAATCATCGCTTTTCTAGTCGTCACCCTTTTTTCCTCATTCCTGTGGGTAGAATCCTCACACGGTTTGACACTAAACGATTTAGAACCATCTAGCTATCAAGAAAAGTTTTCTCATTTTAAAAATTCATATTTAAAAGTTCCTCAAAGTGAGATTTTATCAATCGAAGAAAATAAAAGACCAACTGCTGACGATTTAGAAAAAATTCAGAGCATAATTATAAATTTACAAAATACTTGTACAACTATCTCAAGTAAGCCAAGTTCTTCAGGTGTAAACGGATCTTTAGTAAAGCTTCTTAGTAAATTTAAAATTATCGAAAGTATAAACGAAAGTACAACTGCGCTAGAGCAGGAAGTCGGAATTTTTTTATCAAGATGTTTTGAAGAAAATAACTACACCAAAACATTAGAACGGCTTTCAATTTTGATTGAGCAAACCAATAGTGATCCGCAAGTACAACCTTTGTTTAATAACAATGCTTTATGTACTCCAGTAGCAACTAGACTTTTAATACGAAATAAAGAGAAACAAACTAAAGACTACAATCTTCTTAGAGGTTATACAGATTCGTCTGTAAATTCATATAATGAAAAAAATAGCCGTTATAATGAACTTGAAAGCAACATAAAATCACTCGGAGAATCAAACGAAAAGCTAGGAGAAGACTCAAAAGGAATTATCCAGCGTTTAACATTTCTTAATACTAGAGTAAAAAGTGAACAACAAGAACTTGCGTTGCTTTATTCTGATCTAGAGGACGACTACGATACATTAAGCCAACAACCCTCAATTCCGAAAAAGGATCTCAACAATTTACTTTCGGCTGATTCAACGAAAATTGCTTTTAGTCTTGACCAAGAAAACTCCTGGTTTGTTTTCGATAAACACACTGATTTAATTAGTTTCCTTAGACTTTTAAAAGCAAGCAATGAAGAGGTTGGTATCATACAACAAAGAGCTATCGCAATTTCCCAAAAGAAACAGTCGATTTCAGAACTTTTTGCTGAAAGACTAGCCAATACAATGGTACTCGACTTAATTGCAAAACAGATTGAAGACAACACTACACAGATTGCAAAATTCAACTCTGAGCAAGAAGTAATTGGAAAGACTTTGTCAGGTTATAGAGAGATTGCCGAAAAACGCAGAGCAGAAGATCGACATCTTCGAGCTGAGCTGGCAAAGTTTGACACACTTGCACAAGCCTGTATAAACAAAATAATTGACGACTTCACCAAATCCACGGTTGGTTTAGAAGAACTGAATCCCGATATTAGAATAGAGTTCGACAGACAATATATTGAGAGGTTTTCTAAAAATGAACTAGATGAATCTAGAAATGTTACTTCGCTTGTTAACAAAGATCCTGAAAAAGTTGCAAAAATCGCTGAAAACTTTCGAAACACCTTACCTATGTTTACAAATTGCAAAGAAGGCGTTCAGCTTAGAATCAATACAAATACAGTGAATATAGAACCAGGGGAAATTTCTGGAGTCCGAGCCTTAAGAATTTATGACGCAAGTAACACTGAGCCGGTCAACGTACTTGAAGGAATTGTAGAAAAGTATGTTTCTAGTACTTCTGATATTAATTATGAAAATATTGATTTGTTTATGAAGTTCCTTGAAAACGAAATCAAGGGTAATTCCACGCTTAGGAACTCAGTTGCAAATATTTCTGAATTTGCCGTTACTCCCGAAAAATGGACTCAGGAACTAAACACAATCGAACATACTTTCAAAACTTATCGATGTGAACAAAGCCAATGGGAAGAGGTTTCTTCAGAGAAAGAACTCTCTCTAGAAGTTGGTGAATGTAAAAACGAAAAATCCGAAACCCTAAATTTGACCTTAGAAGAATCGAACAAAGAGATTGAACAAGCATTAATTAAAAGTCTAAAAACCACACTTAATGTAAACGTATACGGATCATGCCAAGAAGAACCACTAAACTAAAAACTTTTTTAAGCATTCTTCGAGTTCTCTTACCTGGGATATTTATTGTTTTTCTTTTTGCAGGTTTTAGTTATATCGGAGTATATATAGAGGAAGATTTTCTTCTGATGTTACAAGGAGGTTTTAACAACTCTTATGTAGTAGGTGCATTCTATGTTTTCGCACACCTTTTGGGTTG
>CAZZFI010000101.1:0-2657 GCA_964653475.1 uncultured Candidatus Saccharibacteria bacterium
TAGGATTTCTTGCTTTTATAATATTATCCTTGTATATGACTAGGACTTCATCACCATTGCTGCTAAAAAGAGAGGCTTTTAGCATACCTAGGTCCTCTACCGGTAGATCAACTTTGGAAATTTCTATTAATGTTGTATTATTCAATATCTAGGAAGATATATAAGTTATATAATATATGTAAGTATATAATAGATTAGTGTATATTACAATATTATGACGACAACAATAGCAATAGACATAGATGATACCTTGCTAGATACACAAAGCATTTTTTGTGATATACATAAAATGTTTTATGGCGGAGAATTAAAGAAAGAATTGTGTATAGCTCCTAGTGGAAAATTTGTGGATATGGGAATGGTTTCAGAAGCAAGAACTTATGAGATTATAACTTCGGAGCCGTATCTAACTAGATTATTCGAAGACAAAGCTTACGAATGGGCCTCTGAAAACATAATGCGACTTGAAGAGGAGGGTTACAACATAGTTTATATGACTTCTAGGGATAATCTCCAAAAAAGAGATTTAATGATTAAAACAAAGGAGTGGCTTAAAAATGAAGGCTTGTATAATAATAACCAAATAGTCTTTACTAAGAATAAAGGAAAGGCGCTTCAAAATCTCGGCGGACGACTATTAATTGACGATGCTCCTGTTTTCGCTCTCCAAGTTCTTAAATATGGTATTCCGGCTATTTTATTCGAACAGCCTTGGAACAAGTACTTCTCTAAAAACAACGTTATCAATGTTAACAAATGGAGCGATATTACTCCCTTGGTTAATGATGTTTTAAAATCGGGTTTAGAATAAATTTATCTGCTGTTCAAATTTATCAGTATTCTTGCTAAACTTGTAACCTATGAATCTGCCATTTCTACGAAAAAAAACAAAAAAAGAAGATGAGGTGTTGCTCGCACTTGATGTTGGCACTGAATTCGTAAAAGCGGTATTGTTTACCGTCGAAGAGGGCGCTACATTCATCAAGGTGTTGGGACTTGGGAGAAGCAGACAAAACAGCTCTGCGATGAAAGGGGCTATGGTTATCAATATTGAGCAAGTCGTAAACGCATGTGACAGAGCGATAGGAGAAGCACTTAGCCAAGCTGATGAAACAATGTCTAAACTCCTAGATACCGAATATGTTACTCCAGCTCCTGAGAAGGTATTACTCGGAATTGCCGGCGAGCTCGTAAAGGGAGTCACCATCATGGCAGACTATACTCGTGAAGAGGCTGATGCAAAAATCGAACAGAGGGAAATTGACGAGGTTTTGACAAGTGTTAAAGAGCATTCGTTTGCTCAGGCACTTCAGGATATATCAGAAGAGATTGGAATCGAAGCAAAACGACTCCAAGAGATTAACACAAAAATCAATGCAACTTACATTGACGGTGTTCAGGTAGATCATCCGTTGGGGATGACAGGCGAGAATATCAGCTATCGTGTTTTCTCAACTTTTGCACCTTCATTACATATGAACTCTCTCAAGGAAATTGCTTCCCAGCTTGGGTTGGAAATCCTGTCAATTGAGGTAGAGCCATACGCAATTGCAAGGGCTGTCAAAGGCGCAAAAGATGATAAATTTTCCGCCGTGATAATTGATATTGGTGGCGGAACGACAGATATTGCAGTTGTTGATCACGGGAGTGTTGTTGCAACAAAAATGTTCGCATACGGAGGCAAAGTTTTCACAAAACGAATCGCCGGAAGACTTAAAATGCAAATCGAAGAAGCCGAACAGGTAAAAGTCGACTATGGAAATGGGAAAATTTCAGGTGCACAAGCAAGAACTCTTCGCGAAATGTTGACTCGAGATTCTCTCGTATGGGCACAAGGTGTCGAGCTTTCGCTTGCTGAGGTGGAGGATATAGATAATTATCCGCAGACTTTTTATCTTTGTGGTGGTGGCTCAGGACTACCCGAAATCAAAGAATCATTACAGGAATATGGTTGGTTACAAAGCTTGCCATTTGCAAAACATCCAAAGATTCAACACTTGTATCCAAAACAACTAGATGATATCGAAGATCTTACAAATAGCATTGACGCTCCAGAAGATGTGGCGCCGTTAGCATTAGCCAGAATGTATTTTGAATTAGAAAAACCATAATGCAGACGATTGATAAAATTTTCGTCGATCAAGACGATGAAATCATTTTTGTAGTAGAAAAGATATTAAGAGCTTCGACCCAGAGGGTCATACTCGTAATTCCAGCGAGTAGTGGAGTTGTAAGCAGTGTTATAAGCCTTAAATTACTCTCAAGACAGCTTTTAGATTCTGACAAATTGTTGGTTTTGGTCACTGATAATCCGACTGGGAAAAAACTTGCGGTGAAAGCAGGATTAGTTGTCCGCGACAAAATTAGCATGGTTGATAAATTAGCTTGGGATGAAGCTTTAACTATAAAAAAAGAGCTCCTCGGCCATAAAGACGAAATACGAAGCGCATTACTTTCTTCTCGAGTTCCGGAGAAAGTTGAAGAAGCTGAAATAGAAGAAGTGAAAGAAGAAAAAGCCATAGATGTTGAACCAGAACCGATAGAATCAATACCCGCAAAAGAAGCCCCGGTAGAAGAAATTTTTGGGGAGAAGCCGAGATTAAAACCAAAGATAGTTGAAGTCGGAGGAATTCCGATAGTAGCAGGAGGAGATGTAA
>CAZZFI010000102.1:0-2629 GCA_964653475.1 uncultured Candidatus Saccharibacteria bacterium
GATGGAGCACTGATCTAGAAATAATCAAAGAAAAGATATTGCCATAGATATATTCCACATTAAGCTTATTACGTATATTCACCTTGAAACGGATTTCCTTCCGAAACTTCCATTAATTTTGCAGCTCCAAATTTTACACATAAGGTGTTACCATTTTCCACAATTACCCCGTCAAAAGGGAATCTATCAGAATCATAGTATATCCCATCTACATGATCAAAAGTGTAATTAACTGGATTTTCCCAGGTTGTTATCGGAATTTCAGAATTTCTTCAGAACAGTTAGCTAAACTTAGCTAATTTAATTTTTATATATTTTATTTATGTCTATGCAACAACTGATTGTACTTGGACGTGCAACAAAAGACGGCGAGGTTCTTGCCAGTAAAGAAGGTAAAGGCTACGCTAAATTTGGAGTAGCAGTAAACGAATATTTTGGATCAGACAAAGAAGAAAGAACCACTTTCTACAATGTTCTTATCTTCAATAAATCACATGAAAAAGCACAGAAGGTCAAAAAAGGAGACTTTGTGATGATAGAAGGTAGACCAGAAGCTGACGCTTACTTAAGTAATGATGGAGAAGCGAAAGCTAACATGACCGTATTTGCTAATCGCTGGAGAGTACTGAAATAGATCAGGAAAACTGCCCACTAAAGATTCTGGAATGTTTCTATGAGTAACTGAGCGTGTTCGTTAAAATCAACACCTAGTTTATCTATACCGTAATTTATATCATTTCGATCAACTTTAGCCGCGAAAGACTTATCTTTGAACTTTTTCTTTACAGACTTAGTATCCATTCCTTTAAATCCGTCTGGTCTCATAAGGGAATAAGCATAAAGAAGCCCACTCATTTCATCACAAGCTATTAGAGCGGAAGCAAGTATTGTCTTTGGCTCAACTCCAGTTCTCATAAAAGCATGTGCTTCAACTGCATGAATAAGCTCTTCAGGATACTCCATCTCTTTAAACCATTCTAGAGATTTTACTGGATGTACTTCCGGAAATTCGAAATAATCAACATCGTGGACAAGACCGGTTATATACCAAAGATCTTCATTTTCTCCCAATTTCTTTGCATAGCTTTCCATAGCATTAGCTACCATTTGAGAATGATGAAGCTGATAATCATCTTTAACTTTTTCTATAAGGAATTTTAGCGCTTCTTCTCTAGTGGGGAGGGACATGGTTATTTCATCAGACTGAATTTTTTAGTAAGCTTGTCCAGTTGTTCTTTTTCTCCGAAAAGCCCAATTCCGAAATATACTAGATCTTGTTTACTCTTTTCAGAATATGCTTTAGAAATCATTTCGTCATCAGACATCTCGATCATTTCCTCTGTATATGCGAGATGAGTAACTCCCGCTTCCTCTGCTTTCTCAAGCAAATTGGCTATTTGAGTAGACTTCCCGACAAGAGTGACTATGGGGTATTGACTGTTTGCATTTATCTCGCCATCTTTAAGTACAAACTTTGGCCTTGATTGAAAATCTTCTTTTTTGATTTTATTCCCAAGATAGGCGGAAAGATGCGCAATTGTGTTTGTCTGTTTCCATCCTTCAACCTCTTTATTGATAACGAGAACCATCTTTTTCGTGAAATCTTGTTTTTTTGATCCGGTATTTCCTTGAACATATTTTTCACCATATATTTCCTTTTGAGTTGAGGTAACTTGTGCAGGCCTCATCATCGGGAAAAACAGAACATCGTCGATGTAGTCAGTTCCAGTAAACATCATTGCTAGTCGCTCAATACCTGGTCCAAGACCTGTTGTTGGTGGCATTCCGAATTCCATAGTTTCTAAGAAATCTATATCCATCGGGTGGGTTTCGTCTTGCCCTTCGCCTCTGCGATCAAATTGATCTTTAAACCTTTCAAATAGTTCTATAGGATCATTTAATTCAGTCCAGTTATCTCCACCTTCGATTCCACCTATAAAGATCTCAAATCTCTCTACAAATCTTGGATCACTATCCATTTTTTTCGCTAATGGGGAAATTTCAACTGGATGTCCGTAAATAAATGTTGGTTCAATCAACTGACTCTCTACTTTTTCTTTAAAAACCTCAACCATCGACTCTAGAATAGTACCTGGTTTAGTTTTAATTCCTTCATCCGACAGGATCTTGTGTGCCTCTTCAAGTGTTTTAACCTTGTTGAAGTCATACCTTGTGTACAGGTTAACAGCATCGATCATCTTTATTCTAGGCCAGTCTTTCCCAAAATCTATATTGTGACCACCGATCTCGAAATCCGTCTTTTTAAATACTTTCAATGCTATATATTTATACATCTCTTCGATGAGGTCCATATTGAACTCGTAGTTTTTGAATGCAGTCATTGTTTCGAGCATTTGGAACTCTGGGTTGTGGGTTCTGTCAATACCTTCATTTCTGAAATATCCAGTTATGTTATATACGTTTTCGAACCCTGCCGTTATAAGTCTTTTCAAATAAAGTTCGTGAGAAATAGCCATATAGTATTCGCTGTTTAATGCATTTACGTGCGTTTTGAAGGGTTTTGCTAGCCCTCCACCATAAAGTGGTTGTATTATAGGGGTCTTAATTTCGAGGAATCCTTTGTTATTAAGGAATTCTCTAATTGCAAAAATAATCTCTGCTGTTTTCA
>CAZZFI010000103.1:0-2593 GCA_964653475.1 uncultured Candidatus Saccharibacteria bacterium
ATCCAGATGATGAAATTAAACCCATGGAAGTTATCGAACAACCAGAATGGGTGAAAACAATGGATGATAATATCAAACATTACAATCTTCCAGCAGAAAGATTTCTCAAAAACGTCGTCTACAAAAACCGAGTAAGTGATCAGATTGTAATAGCCACAATCCGTGGTGACTTACAAGTTAATAAAAACAAGCTAGAACATGTATTAAACATGGTTGGACTACTAGAGGACGCAACCGAAGAAGATTTGCTTTCCATAGGAACAAAACCTGGTTATGTTCATTCATGGGGATATGAAGGTAAAAGAATTCTTTTTGTTGCAGATTACTCATTAAAAACAGTCAAAAATTTTATCGGCGGACAGAAGGAAGATAGAACAGATACTATTAATGTTAACTACGGAAGAGATTTTAAGCACGAAATTGAATCCGACATCGCGATGGCAGAAAACGGTTTTCTTGCTCCAGACGGTCAATCAAAACTAATTCACAAACAAGGAATTGAAGTTGGAAATATCTTTCAGCTGGGACAGCACTACTCAAAAAAAATGAAAGATGCAGTCTTTGTAGATAGTGATGGTAAGTCAAAGGAATTTTATATGGGTTGTTACGGAATCGGGGTAGGTCGAACACTAGCTACGGTTGTAGAAATTTCTCATGACGAAAAAGGAATAATATGGCCAGCATCTGTTTCTCCATATCAAGTACATTTGCTTGGCTTAAATCTTGAAGAAGAATCAATTAAAGCATGTGCTGAAGAAGCTTACAAGGAACTAACAGAAAAAGGGATTGAAGTTTTGTATGATGACCGTGAAGGAGTCAATCCTGGAGAAAAATTTGCTGACGCCGATTTGATAGGAATCCCACTCAGAGTAGTGGTGTCAAAACGAACTGGAAATAAGGTGGAAGTGAAGAGACGGGGAGAAGTTAGCGAAGAGCTTATCGATCTAGCAAGTTTAAGCTTTTGAGTTAATGTCCGTCAGGTAAAAATGTTCCTTCATTTAGTTCTCGCTGGTTACGTAAATCCATTTCCAAATGCTCTTTCAGGTCTTCTTCGCTTGAGTACTCGGTAATCTGATCATTTTTAGGAAGAAGAGTTCCAGGCAAATCCCACTGAACTTTTGAATATTCTTCTTCAGTTAAATTCTCTTTGAGGTCTCTGTCAATAGTGTCTATCAAGTCTTCTGTGTTGTTAATCCCTGTTTTAACACGCACTTTATAAGAATCAGTTTCATTGTTATAGGTAACCTGATAATTTGTTCTATTAATAAGTATAGTTTCATTTGGTATGACGCCATCATTTGAGGGCGATAAATAAAAGTAGTTAAAAAAGAAGAAGATTACCATAATTATAGATAAAGCTATCACTATCCTCTTGTCTCTCTCTTCATTCGAGAAAGTATAAATTTTCGTTTTTATTCTATTGAGGTACTGTTGCATTGCTTGGTAATGGTGGTGTAGGTGTAGTATTTACATTGCAAGTTAAGTCTTTAAACTGTTCCAAAGCAAAAAGGTATCTATCATATACAAGGTTACAATAACTTTCATTATTTCCGCAACTTCCATGATATCTTTTAGCTGCATTTTTAACCATCTCCTCCGTCCATTGACTAGGAGACACATAATTGCCTACGTATCTTTTGTTGTCTTCCGCAAGTTTTATCGTGGCTGCACAAAGAGAGTCTCCTACCCTTACCCTTCCAAAGAAGTCAGGAGGATCAGTCCTATGATTGTTAAATGAGTTATCCGCGCCATCTGAATCCCAGAATCTTTCGCTGCTTTGCTCATTACGCAAAACTCCTAGTTCACTGGTGCAATATTGCCAGTCACTTGTGGCGGAGTAGAAGTCAAATGTTGAGGGGAGAAATTGTCCAACACCGCGACCGATTTTGTCTACCAAATTTGCATCTAAATGCAGAGCTAATTGATTCGGATTTCCCGAACATTTATCAATTGGTGCGTAAACGCGATCACCTGATCTTGTGTATCCTAATAGCGATGCTCCTGCCAACCCAGTTTGATTATGTTTGACATGACTTTCCGAACATTTATGCCAGCTCTCACTATATAGAATTGCCCATAGTACTTGCCAAGGAACTCTAGCTCCCCCCGGAAGTGAGTTTACAAGATTAGATGTTGAAACCATAAGACATTCGTAGTTTTCGAAACTACCTGACCCAATATCTCCGTAGTAACACTGATTGGTGCTAGGAGATTCGGATTCACTAGATGGCGGTTGATTGCTTACCCCTCTTGTATATGTTTTTAACATTACACTAGTAGGATCGAGAAAACAATTCCTGCTGTAACTTAGACATGTAGCAACTTCGAAGTGTAAATGGACACCCTCTGAGTTGCCTGTTGTTCCCATTAAACCGATCATTGTGTCCCTTGTAACAGTTTCACCTACTTGAAGCTTTGTTCCGTCTGCTTTAAGTACATTTTCTAAATGGGCGTATCGTGTGTAAATTCCCCCATGGTCGATTACAATATTGGTTCCGTATCCAGTTGTTGATGTGGGATTTTCTACAACTGTTTTTACGGTACCAGAACCTGCTGCATACACAGGTATTTGTTTATCAGGCGGATAACCATC
>CAZZFI010000104.1:0-2574 GCA_964653475.1 uncultured Candidatus Saccharibacteria bacterium
ACAACATAATTGATGTCAACAACTATCCAATAAAAGAGATTGAAGAGATGACTAGGAAAACTAGAAACATAGGAGTTGGAATAATGGGTTTTGCAGACCTGCTTATCGCCCTAGGTATAAAATACGGTAGTGAAGACTCCGTAAAAATGGCGGAAAAATTGATGCAGTTTATCCGAGAAGAGTCACATAAGGTTTCTGAAGAACTCGGAAAAGAAAAAGGAAACTTCCCTGCATTCAAACTGTCAAATTGGAGCAAAGATAAAAAGTATATGCGTAATGTGCGAACTACAACAAGTGCCCCAACCGGCACAATCTCAATCATCGCAGACTGCAATCCCGGAATAGAGCCAATCTTCGCTCTTGGTTTTAGAAGAAAGAACTCTATGGGTGGAGTTGATCAAGAAGTGATTGACAAACAGTTTAGACAAATTGCAGAAGAAAGAGGTTTTTACTCACAAGAACTTATTTCTGAAGTTGCAGATGGAGCTCATCTAAAAGATATCGTAGACAAATACAATATTCCTGCAGATGTGGTAGACATCTTTACTACAACTCACGAGATCGATCCAAAATCGCATGTCGAGATCCAAGCTGCTTTCCAAACACAAGTTGATTCTGCAGTTTCTAAAACAATAAACCTCCCGAATTCTGCAACTTGGCAAGACATCGCAAAAGTATATGAATACTCTTACGATCTTGGTTGCAAGGGTATCACGATTTTTAGAGACGGAAGTAAAGATCCTGCACTTCAAGTTGGAACAAAAGACAAAAAAGTCGAAACGGGTTCTACTGAGCAAGTTGTCTCTCAGAGCCCTGAAATACCCAGAAACTACCTTGAACCACGCAGACGAGAACTTGTCACAAGAGGATCTACTTATGAAGTCAAAACAGAGCAAGGAGATCTCTATATCACTGTAAACGAAGATGACAAAGGAATAGTAGAAGTGTTCCTGAATATTGGGAAAAGTGGCAGTTTTACTCAAGGTTACACAGAAGCTCTAGGAAGAATGATTTCTATGGCCTTGAGATCTGGAATAAAGCCTGAGTCAATAGTAAAACAACTTCAAGGTATACGAACATCTACACCAACATTAAATAAAGGGATGTTTGTTTACTCTGTTCCGGATGCGGTCGCAAAGATCTTAAAACGGCACATCGAAGAGAGGAAACAGCAAATAGAGATGTTCGCATCAACTACTAAGACCGAAACTCAAAACGGACAAGTCAAAGAAGTTGAAAGCGACATTCAGTTCCAAGTGAGCTACAAAGAAGAAAAACCAACACTTCAGATGGTAAATGTAAAACCTCAAGAAACTACAGTTGAAATACAAAACGAAGATGGGAAATACAGCAAAACAAACTCGAATGGGGATATGCTTGATTGCCCTGACTGTGGTTCGGACCTAGAATATGCTGAGGGGTGCGTTTTGTGCCGATCGTGTGGTTTTTCTAAATGCGGATAAATGGGAAAGATTATTACAATAAACGAAGCGTCAGAAATATTCGCTAGTGACAAGATTGTCCTAGTAACTGGAAGTTTTGATATTTTACATCTAGGACACCTTAGTTTCCTGCATGAAGCCAAAACATCAACTCCACAAGATACAAAATTGATGGTGATAATTCTACCAGATAAGGAAGTAAAGAGACGAAAAGGAGAAAATCGTCCAGTCTTTTCCCAAAAAGTGCGTCTTGAGGCTCTATCTTATATCAGAAATGTAGATTTTGTAGTTGGCTGGGAAGGGAGCTGGGAGTCCCTAAGAGACTTTGTGATTGAAAACAAACCGAGATATATGGCAGTTACAAAAGAAGATCCAGGTTACGAAAATAAAGTAAAAGCAATAATGAGCTTTGGAGGTGAAGTCATTGAAGTCGAGAAATTTGATAATATCTCTACAAGTTTGATAATAGAACGATTGTCTAAATGAAAACCTATAAAGATCAGGGATTTATCATCAAGATAAAGCAATTCCCAGGAGCAGACAAACTGGTTGTTGTTCTTACCAAAAGAAATGGTATAGTCGAATCGGTTGCGAAAGGAGTATCAAAATCAAGTTCCAAAAATGTCTCTAGCATTGATTACTTAAATCACGTAAAAGTGACTTTCTACAGAACAAAAAGTCTGGATCTTCTTAGAGAAATAGAGGTTCTAAATGACTACCAACCACTAAAGAACATTAGCGAAATTTCTAAAAATCTTCTGTATGTTTTAGAGCTGATTGACAAGATCAACACAAGTACTGGGCAAGAGCTAAAAGCATATAATTTAGTTTTAGATTTTTTAGAAACCTCTTTACAAAGCCCGGACAGATTTCAGCAGTTATTGGCTTGCTTTGAATTAAAACTCCTGGAAACAGCAGGGTTCTCACCAAACTTAGAAACATATATAAAAGACGGATCTAAAATCGAACCAAACCAGAAAAGGGTGCTTTCATCAGGACAACTTCTTGGTTATCAAGAGGTGAATTCTAGTTCAAATCAAACAATTTCTGACAATGTACTGAAAACACAAAAGTTTTTTTTGGAAGGTGGTTTCAAAAACTGTATAAGGCTCAGAACAGACGATGAATTGCT
>CAZZFI010000105.1:0-2514 GCA_964653475.1 uncultured Candidatus Saccharibacteria bacterium
CCCTGGAGACCCTAGGTGGAGTGTTTACAATATTCCTAGAAATGTCGGGGCAACAACTAGAAAGGGAGCAGAGGAGGTCGCAGCGTTCTACCGTACTTTCATAAAAGCGACAATCAATGTCGTATCATCTCTCAAGGTGGCCGAATCCACGAAGATTATCGAAAATACTTTCAGAGATATCAACATCGCGTATGTCAACGAGCTTGCGAAATCGTTCGACAAGATGGGAATCGACCTGATCGAGACAATAGATGCCGCTTCAAACAAACCATTTGCTTTCATGGCACATTACCCAGGAGCGGGTGTAGGAGGACACTGTATCCCAGTAGATCCGTACTATCTGATCAAGCGGGCCAAGCAGAGTGGTTTTGATCACCGTTTTCTAAAATACGCGAGAGAGGTGAACAACAGTATGCCCGAGTACACTGTTGAGCTACTTCAAGATGGGCTAAATCATGTGGAAAAATCGGTAAAAGGCACAAAAGTACTAGTTTACGGCTTATCCTACAAGGCAAATGTCGGGGATCTTAGAGAAAGCCCGGCACTAAAAATACTAAAATTACTGGAAGTGTTGAGAGCTGATGTACTGAAATATGACCCATTTCTTCCTGAACATTCAAACATAACTGACCTCAATAAGGGTCTCAAATCCGCAGAGGCTTTGATTATTGCTACCAACCACAGTGAACTGCGTAAAATTGACTTAACTAAATTTAAAAACCTGAAAGTGATTATCGACGGTCGCAACTGTCTGGATAAAAGTAAAGTCGAGGAAGCAGGGATTTATTATAAAGGTGTTGGTAGATAAGAGAGTTAAATATCATCCATGAATAAATTAAAAAAATATTTTCCAACCATAATAGTACGTATCTGGCGATTACTTTTTTTAAGAGATCTTGCTTTGGGTAAGAGGCTATCGATCGTGGTAGGTACTTTTGTAGCTCTTGGGAAAAATGCAATTTTCCGAAAAAAGTCATTGCGGTATTTTGGTAAACCACTTATTTACGAGTATTGGTCAGATCCGCTTACTATGCTGGCATACCCCCATGAAATCGCAACGGGAATTCTCAAGCAAATAGAAGCCGAAGAGATACAAACAGTACTCGATATTGGAGGGAATATTGGTCAATTTTCAGTAACTTTAACAAATATGGCAGATCCCCGAAAAATCGATGTACTAGAACCTAACAGCGGAATTATCGATATTTTGAAAACCAACACCAGGTATTATGACAATATAAAAGTTTATAATTTAGGGGTCGGGAAAAAAGGCAAACAGGAGTTCTATTATGAGCAAGCCAGATCAGCAATCGGTTCGGTAATCAAAGAGAATGCGTATCATAATTCACAGTCTCTTAGGAAAGTAGAGGTTGAGTTCACAGACAATGTTTCTAAAATTACAAAAACCCAGAAGTATGATCTTGTGAAAATTGACGTCGAAGGTTTTGAATATGATGTAATTAAAAACCTGAAAGGGGTGAAGGCAAAATATATGTTTATCGAGATCTCAACTAATAGAGAAAAACCGTATATCTATTCACAAATCCTAAAGCTAATTGCAGAGACTTTTGGAGAATATGAGCTACTTTATCAAGACTATGCAGACGCAGACCTAAACAGCTTTGATATCCTGTTAGAGTTTAAGTAACGAAGGTTTCGTAGGATGCGAGTATAACGGAAATTTTTTAATACACCTCAATTGACAGTTATTCCTAGAAGTATTAAAATATTAACAATATATTAATTATTTTTAATATGAGTGCAAGTAAAACAAGGGTACAAAAAATGCTTACTTTTCCTAAGGCTATGTATAATTTGCTGGAAAAACGTGCTGAAGATGTGGGGTTAAATACTCCTGAATATATTCGTTATCTGGTGGTAAATGATATTAAATCGGCAGACTTAAATATTGGATTTATTAACCAGACGTTAGCGGAGGCTAGGGATGAATATAAATTGGGGAAAACTACCACGATCAAAGACACTGGTCAGTTAAAAGACCGTTATAAAGAGTTGGCTGCCTCGTAATGGTTGCTCTGGAAGAGACCAGAAAATATCAGAAAGAATTGAGAAAATTTATAAAAAACAACCCTCAACTCCTCCCGAAAATCATTAAAGCACTTGAGTTATTCATGGCTAATCCTTATCATCCTGGTCTTAATACTGAAAAACTTTCGGGAACAGATATGTGGACAATCAGAGTTGACCGTGGGAACAGAATCTACTTTACCTGGGCGAAAAAGAATATAGCCATTCTGGTTGATATCGGAACGCATGATAAATATCGGTTGTATTAATTGAGTCGAGCTTTGCTTTGCAACGCAATGTATTTCTGAATCTCCCGGTGATATAATTGATTAAAGTTTTAAGACATAATGAATACCAATTTTTCTTCACAATTTTCAATCCCTGTCATAATCTGGAAAGAGGATTCACAGTTTATTGCGTATTCTCCAGCTTTGGATATAACAACTCAAGGCGATAGTGTTGAGGATGCACAGTCTATGTTGTCTG
>CAZZFI010000106.1:0-2484 GCA_964653475.1 uncultured Candidatus Saccharibacteria bacterium
GGTTCGTTGTAATCAGATTATGTTCATTTTCGCTTGCGATGACCTGTATTCCGACATGGTTATTTCCTGCAAAAAATATTCCTTCTCCAATTCCAGCAGTGAGTAGATACTGCTTTTCTCCCATCGAGAGATAAAACACTTTCTGCAGTTTGTCTGCTGCCGCTGTGCTTTGCTTTAGAAGAACTTGAATTGAAGAGTTTGTTACAACTGCTCTACCATAATCTGTTCCAAGGAAATCTTCTACATCTTGTGTGATCGTCGTAAGTCCAAGTGCGTACTTCCTAGCTCTCTTTGCGATAGAGTGTAAGAACCTCGCTCCTTCTTCAAATTGCATCATCCACCAAGCCTCATCAACTATAAGCAGTCTTTCTCGTCTATCTTTTTTGATTCGGGTCCAGATATAGTCAAGCATGAGGTACATTGCGATTGGTTTTAAATCTTCCGCTAGATCTCGAATACTGAAGACCGTGAATGAGTTTTTGATTTCGATGTTGGTCTTTTGATCGAAAATTCCAGCTGAACTACCTTTGATGTATTTCGCAAGTTTTTCTGCTAACAAATGCGCTTCTTTTTCTGCCATTGCCATCAACACTTTGTAGAGATCCTCAAGTAGTGGAGGTTCTCGTCTTTGTGTTGCTGGATCAGGAGTTATGCCTTTTTCTTTGTATGTCAAAATCAACGCTCTATCAAGAATTGAGCTTTCTAGTGGAGTCAACTCTCCTCCCACCATAAGGCGGATTAAACCATTTAACAAAAGAATTTTAAATCTGAGTTCATCCTCATCTTTGTCGTAAATACCTGAAAGTTCAAATGGATTCAATTTTTGTCCTCCATCTTGGGAGAACGAAATGTAGTCACCACCTGCAGTCAAACATAACTTCTCGTATTCTTTTTCTGGGTCAATAATAATAATATGGGTGCCCATCATCAAACTTCGTATTGCTTCGAGTTTTACCATATAGCTTTTACCTGCTCCAGAAGTCGCGAAAACAACCATATTAGCATTAGGCATTTGGAATCTGTCGAAGATGATAAGACTTTTATTATGTTTGTTTATTCCATATAAGATACCTCTATCCATGGTAAGCTCTGAGGACACAAACGGGAAAGTAGTCGCCAGAGAAGTAGTGTCCATATTTCTTGTGAGGTAGATTTTGTCCATACCTATGGGCATACTTGTCACAAAGCCTTGTTCTTGTTGAAGTGAAGCGATTTTAGTTATTACTCCTAGTGCGGAAAGTGTCGACTCTACGTTTCTCGAAATCTTTTCTAACTCTTGAAGTGTGGTCGCCCTAATTGTTATATACAAAGCAAAGTGAAAGAACTTTTCGTTACCGCTTGCGATTGCCTGCTGTAGTTCTTCAGCGTCTTTAAGTGTAATTTTGATATTCGGATCAGGGATTTTCCCTGCCTCTACATCGATATTAAGAGAAGCCTGAAGCTCAGCAATTTTTCGCTTTAGTCTAGACAAAATCAAAGCTGAGTCTACTGGATAGTAAAAAGAACTAATCGTCAAAGGACGCTCAAAGTTAATCAGAGGAGAAAGCCAGTTCGCGCTTACCCATCTTGGAAAGCCAGTTGCAAAAAAAGTTCTGAAATACTTTCCCCCGATCAACATATGATTGAAATCGATCTCAATCGCAGGAGGAGCAATGATATCTTTTACATCCACAATTGCTTGCGAGAACTTGTCAACTGCTTCTTGCTCTAGAGTATTAATATCTTCTCCACCTGTCACCTGGATCTGTGGTGTTTTCTCTTGTTTACGTTGTAGTTTTTCAAGTATTTTTATTTTCGGTAGTGCCATCTTCTTTATATGATGTATATTTTGTTGTAGTTAATTCTAGATTCGAAGCTCCGATCTTGTCCGGATCGTACATCGAATAGTATAGTCGAACGAGTTGGTCATTTTTTAACTGCCAAGCCTCAATCCCCATCTTTTTAAATTGTTTTAGTAAATGATCACGTTTCGGGTACAAGTTAATTTTCGCTTTGTCAAAAAGAGCTTTTCTGTTTGTGATCTGAATTCTTTTTCCAAATATCTGTTTTACTATGCTTGTTCTTTGCACTTCAGCAGAAACTTCAGGAATTACAACAAAAAATCTTTTATCTAAGACTTCTCTATTTTGTGTCAGATTCTTTATAAATTGAATATAAATTTCGATCTGTCGCTTAAGTGGTTTCGAAATTTGCTGTTCCTTATATACGGTTAATTTTTGTATATACTCTGTAAGATCAGATCTCTCAGTTAGAATCACAACTTGCATCTGGAAGTTTAAAGAGTTTAAAAGCCCAGCAAATGTTTTTATTTTTGCGTCCTGCTCATCTTCAGATAACAAGTCAAAGTTTACAGCTCCTGTTTCGATAACAAGCGAAACTCTTCCGTCTTTAAGCAGAACCATATCATCTCGAATATCTTCGATCTCAAGATGGTCTTGTGTGCTCATTTGGGGAGTTTTGAAAAGTACCATCGTTATTTGGCAG
>CAZZFI010000107.1:0-2416 GCA_964653475.1 uncultured Candidatus Saccharibacteria bacterium
TAGTTTACAGGCTATTAGACCCTGAATATCCAAATCATGATTTTTTCGTTAATTCTAGTAGTGAATTTGGCCCACGTTATTTATATTCGTTTTTTTTAGCGGAAGTATCAGGAATTTTTGGAGTAGAAATATCATATTTTGTCATCTTGTTACACTTTGGTGGGCAGAAAAGGCAAAATCCGTTCATGCACTAGAGCATGTTGAATATTGGGCTAATAAGATGACAGAGAACTTGCCCAAGAACGCAGTAATTTCTCACAAGGATCTTGGCAAAGGATATGCTTCAGCTATAACAGAGACTGATAAAAAGTATGATATTTTATTTATTGACGGGCGACAAAGATCTGAATGTGCTAAGTTAGCCTTAAAGTCTTTGAATAATACTGGAGTAATTATATGGGACAATACAGAAAGAGAGCGGTATCAGCCTCAAATTAATAATCTAATTAATCAAGGCTTTAAGAAATTAGATTTCTTTGGCATGACACCTATTGATAACAAATTGTCTGTAACTTCAATATTCTATCGAGACAACAATGTTCTGAGAATATAATATTACTAACGAGATATCCTATATATGTTCTTTCCTTCATAAACGTAATTCTCTTCTAGGTAAAGTTGTATTACCCTTCCAAATACCCCTGAATCATATCCCCATACTCCGAAATCGTTATCCCAATAGACAAGCTCGGGCTTGTTCGTCTCTAAATCCTCGATTATTTGTTTTTTACACTTTTCACACGCTCCATGCCATGGAAGCCAGAAATAATACCGAGTCGCAAGGGGCTTCTCTAGAAAGAATAAGTGTTCTAAAGATTGTGGCCCGATCCATACACTTTTAATATTTTCGCTATTATTTATCTCTTTGTTCAATTCTGTTTCTAGAGTAATAACATCCGGAACTCTGTTTTCCTCAAATTTGATTAACGCTTTCTGATTATGCTCAAATAGAAAGCCCACCAACAACAATAAACATATTATGTTTATTGTTAATAATGTTGAAAATATCTGGCCACTTATTTTTTTTGTATATTGTAGTACAAGACATAGCGACAGTATCGAAAAAAGCATAGTTTGGATTTCATGAAATCTGTCGACTGATAATATGCTTCCTTGCCTTGCATTAAGCAGAATAAACGAAGCGAAGAAAAAGAACGCAGAAGTGTATCTTTTTTTTATGAGCAAAATTAGTACAAAGGAATAAGAGAATATCCTGAAAACCATAGGATATATTAATTTAGGATTCGTCATCAGATCGCCCACATTGAAAGCTATTGTGTCATGAATATTGAGAACGTAGCTGAATATAATAGATAAGGGTGATGTAGGGATATCCTTATAAAACTGGGAATAAATCTCTCTGTTGAAATTAACCCCTTGATCTATGAATTCGTGGAAAGAATTAGTGTAAAGTAATTGTGCGAGAAGCAGAGCAAAAGGAAGAGAAAAAACCAAACCATATTTTATAGCCTGTTTGAGGATGTTCCTAGAGTTCTCCCTCACTAATGCGTTCCATTTCGTAAGGAACAAAAACAGGAAGAATATGTAATAAAAAGCCGTCAGTAAGACAAAACCTAGAGAAGACGACGCAGGAATGAAACCTACAAAAGCTACCTGGAGTAAATCTAAATGAGTCGGAGAATACTCACTTTTAGAGTTTATCCTCAAATATAGAAGTGATAGATGTAGCGCAGAATATCCGATAAGTACTTCGGCAAAAATCATGTTTGCCCATATTGGAACACTTATTAGAGTTACCAAAAACACAAATAGCAAACCTGCCCTTCTACCCAATACTGGTTTACCCAAGAAGTATACATATGTTAACCAAGAGAACATAATTGTAAGATAGACAAACCTAAAACGTAACGGATCAGATCCAGAGATTAAAGTAATCAGGCCGGCAAGGTGATAAGTGAATGGCAAGTGATGACTAAAAAAGTCTCGATAAGGAAGTAGTCCTTCTGTTATATATTTTCCTCCCAACATGTTGTCATATTCGTCAACATGGGAATTTATATAGGTTGAGGAGATGAATATCATCCCGAGGGTGCCTAATATCAACAACTCTATTAACAATCTTTTGTCTGGTTTTAGTGAAACTAATTTCTCAATATATTTAGATACTTTTGAAGAAAAAAAAGTCATTGACACTATGCCAATAAAATATCCCACCCCTTTTGAGAACTGGAACAAGTGAACAACACAGTAAAAAAAGATAAAACCAAGAAACAATAAAGAGCTTACTTTGAGAAAGCTTTTAGTTATACTGATTATTGATTTTTGAATTCCTTTCAATTTATATTACTTATTCTATTCGAATCATATCATACGGGTAGATCATTTGAGAATATGTATTGGTATTATACGTTATACAAAATCAATATCTTTGAAAAATTATGGTAAGATACTCTAT
>CAZZFI010000108.1:0-2342 GCA_964653475.1 uncultured Candidatus Saccharibacteria bacterium
TATTCATCTGTCTGGTTACGGTTGTACTCTAAATTTACAATTGATTGCCAGCTCGAAATTGGATTTCCTTCTCCATTGAATATTAATTTGAATGCTTGCTCTGTTTTATCCCAGTCACGATCACGATCTAGATAAAATCTACCTTGGAGAGTTGCTATCTTAACCTTTGTAAACTTTAATCTCTCGAGCTTTTTCTCTAATTTTTTCATATATTTCTCAATTGATTTCGGAGGAACATCTCGTCCATCTGAAAACAAGTGTAGAAACACTGGCCGTTTAAACTCGTTTCGATCAAGTAAATCTAAAATCGCAAACAAATGATTTATGTGACTGTGTACTCCACCGTCACTCAAAATCCCAGTAATGTGTAATCTCGACTTGTTTTCGGCTACGTGTTTTACTGTTTTGTTTAGAGCTTTATTTTTGAAGAAATCCCCAATTTCTATCGATTTATTAATTTTAGGTAATTCTTGCCATATAACCCTCCCCGATCCAATAGTGAGATGATTGATTTCTGAGGTCCCGAATTGCCCTTCTGAGAGTCCTACTGCTTCACCGTCTGTTCGTAGGGAAGTGTTTGGGAAATTACGGATAAGTCTATCAAAGTTAGGCGTTTGAGCGTTGTCGATAGCGTTGAATTTATCTGGAGGTGCAAGCCCCCAGCCATCCATTATCAGAAGGATTACTTTTTTCGGAGTTTTTATCATGATTTACTTAATTCTTCACTGATCCTAAGAAGTTCATTATATTTTGCTGTACGCTCTCCTCTACTTGGAGCACCGGTTTTGATTTGTCCTGCACCAGTACCGACAGCCAGATGCGAAATAGTTACATCTTCAGTCTCTCCACTTCTGTGAGAAACCACATTGTTCCATCCATTTCGTTTTGCTTCGGACATCGCTTCTAGAGTTTCGGTCAATGTCCCAATCTGATTTAATTTTACAAGCAACGCATTACATGACTGATTTCTTATAGCTTTTTCGATTCTAGTTTTGTTCGTAACAAGAAGATCGTCTCCTACAATTTGTAATCTACTGCCGTGAAGTTTTGTGAATTCTTCCCACGATTGCCAATCATCTTCAGCGAATGGATCTTCAATACTTTTGAACGGATATTTCTCAATCCAACTATTAAGCGTATTTGTCCATTCAGAAGGAGTCATCTCACGGTTTTCTGTTTTAAGAGTATAGACTTTCTTTTCGGAGTCATAGAATTCTGTGGAAGCGACATCGAGAGCATAAAAAATATTTTCTCCCAGTTTGTATCCTGCATTCCCGATTGCTTCAGATAAAACTGCAAATGCTTCTTCGTTATTTTTGAATCCAGGTGCATAGCCTCCTTCGTTTCCTATGTTGGTGTTCATTCCTTTAGATTTGAGTAATTTACCAAGATGACCGAATATCTCCATTCCACCTCGCAGTCTTTCTGCATAACTGTCTGCTTCTACGATTATCATAAACTCTTGAATATCTGTTGCCCAGTCTGCATGTCTTCCACCATTCATAATGTTAAACATTGGGCTTGGCAAAGATAAACTGCTATCTTCAAAAATTAGCGAGATATATCTGTAAAGTGGCAAACCTTGTGAAGCAGCCATCGCTTTTGCATAAGCTAATGACACGCCAAGAATTGCATTTGCACCTAGTTTTGATTTTGAAGGAGTTCCATCAAGTTCAACCATCATTTTATCAATCTCTTCTTGAGTGAAATTTTCTTTCCCAACGATTTCGGATGCTATTACTTTTTCTACATTTTCTATAGCTTTGCCGACTCCTTTTCCCAGATATTTTGTTTGGTCACCATCTCTTAACTCCAACGCTTCATAAGCTCCTGTTGATGCACCGCTAGGCACGGCAGCACGACCCATTACTTTGTTATCTAGCCACAGATCTACCTCTACTGTAGGTTCCCCACGTGAGTCTAAAATCTGTCTTGCTTTTAGTTTGGAAATCTTCGCCATTGTTTAGTGAGATAAAAGTTAGAAAGAGAGATATTATATGCCGATTATAGATTGATTGTAAAATCAAAGCATGTTGGGGGGAATACCAACAAACAACAAGAGATTCACCAGATAATCCATAGGATCTAAATATTCAGAAACTCACAGTTGATTAATTTATTAAGGAGAGGTTTTGAGAACTTTAATTATTCTTTCTACTATCGGGAAAAACCCAGCACTCGGTGGTATCCCAATATCCCAACCTGGAAGAGCATTTTTCCAAACGGAAGTATATGGTAATAGCCCAATATGAAGTTCATCAACATTTTCAAACATATAGATTTTGGTTTGCGTATACATTACTCCCCGGGGATCATCTGGTTCCCAGTTAAATGCATCTGCA
>CAZZFI010000109.1:0-2333 GCA_964653475.1 uncultured Candidatus Saccharibacteria bacterium
CACATGCATTAAAAAAAGACGGAACTTTAGTTTTCAGGTATCCAAAACACGAAAAATATCCTACTGATATTAAGGTTAAAGATTCAATCTTAAGTCTTGTACTCGAAAAAAAATATGGAAAAAGCAAAGTAAACTATTATTCTTTCTAAAAATAGTATTCTCATATTGTGCTTTAAGCTTTCGTCAACATGCGAAATGTGTTAGAATTGGCAGTCTTATAATTTAAAAGTCGAGTTATGGGTGCATTACCTAAAAGAAAAATTTCAAAACAGAGGAAAAACCAGAGACGTGCTCATCATGCGTTAACAACGCCTACACTTACTGTTTGTCCTGAATGCAAAGCAAAACGTTTGGCTCATAATGTGTGCCCTAAATGCGGATCATTCAAGGGTGTGAAAGTCCTACAAGTTAACTAAACAAAACGTGCGCGACTCCCGACATAATGCCCGAATCATAGCCTTGCAGAGGCTTTTTCAAGTGTATTTCCACAAACAACATTTAGATGGAAAAGATGTCGACAGCTTTGATTTAAACAGCATCACCGAGATTAACGAAATCGAACCCAAAGAATACGACGCGAAGCTACTAGAACAAATTATGAACGAATTACCCACTTATAGGGAGCAGATCGACGATATTATAACAACACTAGCACCAGAATGGCCTATTGATAAAATCGCATCTATGGATTTACAAATACTCAGAATTGCTATTCTAGAAGGATTTATTTTGAATATAACCCCGGAGAAAGTAGCTATTGACGAAGCAATCGAACTTACTAAAGAATTTAACAATGACCAAAGCAGAAAATTCATCAGTGGGGTTTTAGGTAACTTAATAGAAAACAAAGAAAAATACATAAAACAAAATGGCAAATAATAAAGACTACTCAAAACTAGAACAAAACCTTGGCGTAAAGTTCAGCAACACAGAACTGCTTAAAACCGCTTTGACTCACAGGTCGTTTTTGAATGAACACCACGATGATAATCTTCAAAACAACGAACGTCTTGAGTTCCTTGGAGACGCAGTTCTTGAAATGATCTCTACGGAGTTTCTATTTAAAAAGTATCCTGATCGAAGTGAAGGAGAACTGACAAGTTTCAGATCTGCTTTAGTAAAAACGACAAGTCTAAGCGAAACATCCACCGAGTTGGGTTTGGGAGAATTTATACGCATGAGTAAAGGTGAGGAGGTTACAGGAGGAAGAGAACGCCCGTATATCCTCGCTAATACTTTTGAAGCAATTCTGGGAGCTATTTATTTAGATCAAGGATACGAAATCGCAAGAAAATTTGTAGAACAAAAACTCCTCCCTAAAATAACCTCAATTATCGAGAATCGTCTAGATATAGATCCGAAATCAAAGCTGCAAGAGATTTCCCAAGAAGTTTTAAATTTTACCCCAGTTTACGAACTTGTTTCTGCGAATGGCCCAGATCACAGCAAAGTTTTTGTTATGTGCGTAAAAATCCGAAACAAGGTTTTCGGAACCGGAGAAGGTAAAAGTAAACAAGAAGCCGAACAGAACGCTGCTCAAAATGCCCTCGACGACTGGCAGAAACTAACTTCAAGCTGATAAATGTGCTTGAGGCTATGGCAATTATCTGTTACAATTCATTTCAATTTAATTATAACTTTCAGTAATGGTAAAAATCAGATTAGCTAGATTTGGCAAGAAGAAACAACCAACATACCGTGTCGTAGCTGTAAACGCACGTAGCAAGAGAAATACACAAGCTCTAGAATACTTAGGTTCATACAATCCTTTTGCTAATAAAGAAAAATTCCAGTTCGATAAAGAGCGAATCCAATACTGGCTTGATAATGGTGCGCAACCAACTTACACAGTAAAATCTCTTCTTATTAAAGATGGTTTTCTTAAAGCAGATATCAAAAAACGACCTGCCCCCAAAAAGAGCGAGAAGGTCGAGAAAAAGGCTGAAGAAAAAGTCGAAATAAAAGCAGAAGAGAAAAAAGAAACAAAATCAGAAGAAGAAAATAAAAACGAATAACTATGTTAGAACTACTTCACTACATAATTTCCAAAATAGTTACCGATCCTTCAACTGTAAAAATTGAAGTCAAAGAAGAAGATAGCGATACTATAGTATTCATGCTTGATCTTCCTGAAGAAGAAAGAGGAGTGATTATAGGAAAAGCTGGTATGAATATCCGTGCAATCCGAAACATCCTAAGCATTATCGCAAAAAGGGAAAACAAAAGAGTCTACATCAAAGTTGTAGACTAATTCTTCAAAAACCGAAGTTATCCTCCAAAAATCTCAATACTTCCTGATTAACTGGTTCGGTCTCTCTAACGTTTAAATAGTC
>CAZZFI010000110.1:0-2305 GCA_964653475.1 uncultured Candidatus Saccharibacteria bacterium
AAACAGCTTTTGGAAAACTCTCGTTGTTACTGTGATTGGTTTCGGCACTTTCTATCATTTCACAAAATCCAAAAACGACCTTTCAAGAAAAGAAGGATCGTTGCTTCTCCTCGTTTATCTTGCTTTTGTTCTCGTAGAAGCCACAATAATCTTTTAGAGTTACCTTCCTATATGTTAAAATCATGTACTCACCACATGGTAGGGTAGCTCAGTAGGTTAGAGCGGGGGACTCATAAGCCCCAGGTCGCGAGTTCGATTCTCGCCCCTGCCATTTCACATTTTATTTTCAGTTTAACTAGGAGAGTATTTATGAACAACAATGTCGCTTCAAAGACGAAGATAAACAGAATCCCTAAAGCAAAGAAAAGCTGGGTCGGTTTCAACTTCAACACCATTTCTCTGATTATCGGAATTCTTATTTTGTCTTCAATCGTGATGAACTTCATGGGATCACCATCTTCAGGACGTGAAATCAGTCTTAGTCGTTTTGTAGACAATATCAAAAACAACAACTACTCCATTGTAGAAATTCGAGATGATGGGAAAGCAACTGGCATAGGAAAATTTTTATTGAGGGCTGAGGGAATTTCCGCTGAAAGACTAAATGAAGCAGTTTCCGATAAAGTCGATCTCAAAAACTCTGCGGATGGGACAATTGAAGAAATAGACAAAGACAAACTTGTAAGTCTGCTACGACCAATAACTTTCCGAGAAATTGTCGAGACGACTGCTAGGGGTGAGAGGATAGAAACCATCAAAAATATTTACGTTGGAGAGAGGTTTTTACTTTTAGAAAATTCTTCTCCTCAACTTAACGATTATTATTTCCCAATTGACGAAAAATTTGATCTAACTGAAGAATTCAAAAGAGAGAACATAGATCAAAATAGGCTTAAGACAAATATACAATATTTCAGAAATATTTTGACAAATAGAACTCCAGATCAGGTTATTTCAGATATCGACAGAGAACAATTAACAGATGTTTGGGTAATAGACGGAGTTGTGTTTGCAAGACTAAATAAAGACGCAGTTATAAATGAATTTATCAATTGGTCAGGAGTCACAAATGACTTTAGCAAATTCCTTCAAGAAGAAGGTATAGCATTTGACTCAGGCACAACTGAGTTCAAATCAATTGTTGTGACTAATGTTCCATGGGGAGACATTATCACCATCGGAATCTTGCTAGGATTTGGTGTGATTGCTTTCATGATGTTTAGAGGAATCCAAGGATCAGGTAGTCAGCTTATGAAATTCGGAAAATCAAAAGCAAGAATGATTTTCGGTTCAAAACCCGATGTAACTTTTAAAGATGTAGCAGGAGTTGACGAAGCGAAAGAAGAATTGCGTGAAGTTGTTTTATTTTTGAAAGAGCCCAAAAGATTTTTAGACCGAGGCGCTAGAATACCAAAAGGATTGCTTATGGTTGGTTCACCTGGAACAGGAAAAACTCTACTAGCCAGAGCTATTGCGGGAGAAGCGGGAGTACCATTTTTCCATACTTCTGGTTCAGAGTTTGAGGAAATGCTTGTTGGAGCAGGTGCTTCTAGAGTTCGCGACTTATTCGAAAAAGCTAAAAAATCAGCTCCGTCAATCATCTTTATTGACGAGATCGATGCAGTTGCAAGAAAAAGAGGAACAACAATACAATCTGGGACTACAGAGCAAACTTTAAACCAGATCCTTGTTGAGATGGACGGTTTCGAAAGAAATACAAATGTTATCGTAATCGCGGCAACAAACAGACCTGATGTTTTAGACGCAGCAATACTTAGACCGGGAAGGTTCGATAGACGGATAGTACTTGATCTCCCTGATATCGAAGGTAGAAAACAAATCATCGCTATTCACGCTAAGAATAAACCAATTGCAAAAGAAGTAGACCTTGAACTCGTGGCAAAAAGAACAGTGGGATTCTCTGGGGCTGATCTAGAAAATATGCTTAACGAAGCTGCGATTATTGTAGCGAAAGAAAACAGAAAAGAAATCACATTTAATGATATCGAAGAAGCATCCAACAAAGTTCAAATGGGTCCAGCAAAAAAGCGTAAAAGAGAAGAAAGAGAACTTCGTATGACTGCTTATCATGAAGCTGGACATGCGTTAGTTATGAAACTTGTTCCTGAACATGATCCGGTTCATCGCGTTACGATAATCTCCCGAGGCATGGCGCTTGGGTACACAATGCCCCTAGCAGAAAAAGATCAAGTTCAGATGACAAAAACTAAAATGATCTCAACAATAAAAGCTTTGGTTGCAGGATTTGCAACAGAAGAAATCGTGTTTGGGGATGTAACAAGTG
>CAZZFI010000111.1:0-2305 GCA_964653475.1 uncultured Candidatus Saccharibacteria bacterium
ATTCCTACAACGTTAGATGGTTTTTACTCAAACTAATATTCTTCAGTAATCCGGATAAATGTTAGATTCCCTTCTTCTACAGTTCTTTCTTCAATGGTGAGTGTGATTCTCCTCTCTTCTTTTATTGCTGTCAAAAACACTCCATCTTCCGGAGGATTGAGTCCGGGCATTTTACTTTGAAATGTCCAACCGTATTGTTTGAAATCTTGAACAAGAGCAAAGGTCAGATAACTATATGATTGCGTTGTGTGTATTTCGACCTCAAATGCATTCACATTTCCAGTAAGGCATGAAGAAGCAGTTTCGACTATGTTATCAGGGAGTGGGATGTCATTTGGCCAGTTAGATGGTAATTTTGTACCATCTTCAATTTTGCAAGTTTGAGACTTTCTTGAAATTTCAATCTCATCAGTAGGAATCTCAACTTCCTTCACTATCTCTGAGTTGTCTATAGTTGTATTAGTTGAAGTAATGTTTTTGTTTTTAAGGAAAAGGGTAAGAAAAAACGCAGTCGAAATAAGCAAAAGCAGAATCCCTGCGATATTTCTTAGCGTATTTGCATATTTCTTTCTCATGATTAGTCTTTTACGAGATATCGCTTACGTTGTTCTTCAGGGAACTTTTCTATAGCATACCTTAACATTGTTCTCGGCATCAAATTCTTGTGTTTATCTAAAAACCTAATTTGTGTTTCTAAGTCTCTTTTCCCAACTTCTCTAAGCATCCATCCAACTGCTTTGTGAATTAAGTCATGTTTATGGTTAAGCAAGATCTCTGATATAGCTAGCGTATCATCGAAGTTACTGTTTTTTATATAATGATACGTCGCAATTATAGATATCCTCTCTAACCAAAGTTCTGTTGATTTAGCAAAATCATAAAGAAGGGTTTTATCTTTGTCAGATAGGAATTCTCCAAGGATCTCGGCAGAACTGTCAACTAAATCCCAGTTATTTACTCGATCGATATTTTTGAGATAAAAGTCGATCAGCTCTTTTCGTTCACCTTCGTCGTTACTTTTACGAAATCTATTCACTAATATAATCAATGCCGTCAGTCTATGCTCGTGATATTCACTCAGGATAAGTTTTTGAAGTTCAGATAAAGGGGTGTCATTGAATTTCTTTGCGATTTTACGCTGATTTGGCACAGTTACCCCTAGAAATTTATCTCCTTCAGAATATTCACCTTTTCCAGTTTTAAAAAATCTTGGGAAAAATCCTACTTTTTCTGGGTTTATGTATTTAGTAAGCTCTTGTTTTATTTGTTCTGAAGTCATCTGCTCAATTGAGTTTACTATTAATTACTGATTTGTTTGTCGAAAAATTCTAAGAATCCATCGGTAGTGGTTTCTTTTTCTTCTAAATATAAGCTTAATATTTCGTAATTTCTTGATTGTTTATTAAATGTATTTTCTGCAGACTCTGTTTGGTATTCATGATTCTTTAAAATCTGTAGCTGTGCTTCTAGAAAACTGCGGAAATTTCCCGTATCAGATTTTCCCCATTCTTCTGCCAGTCCAACTGTTGCACGGGCAAATCCGTCAGTTCCAAGAGATGAAATATCAGCATCTTGCAATAATTTAGACATAAGTTCTGTTCTGTAGTTACCTATTCTTTCCACTACTTTTACTGGGCGAATAAGTCCATTTACTGTCACTTTTGTATACGTTGATTCTATGAGTTTTTGTACAACTTCCAGCTGCTCGAGATCTATTACATCTGCAAGCTCTGTAACCGCTAAATCCGCACTATCAACTTCATTTTGTTTTGCCTCTCGCCCAGTTTCTACAACAGAGTCGTGGTAGCTTGCGGCAACGAGGAGCAAGGCAAGCTCTTCGCTTCCTAATTTCTCATTTTCGGGTGCGTTTTGATCCATATCGAGAACTGCGTTCAATACTGCACTTGTGTGCTCAAAATTGTGGTAAGCCCTGTACCTTTCAGAACCCGGTTTACTATAATCTTCAAGTATTTTTGTAGCTGCTTTGAGGTATGATTTATATACAAAATCTTTCAAGGGGGATTCAAATTCAAAAACCGAGTCTAAGCGTCTCGAAAAATTATTTATTTCCGGTATTTCAGCTAACATAATCGAAATATCTGGAGCAGAATATGAAATGTTTTTTTACAATATCCTTTATTACCTTATCAAGGTTAAGGTTACATGGAAAAGGTATCATATATTTTTCAACTTAATTGAAAGCGGCGAACCGGACTTGAACCGGCGCCCTTCTCCTTGGGAAGGAGACATTATACCACTGAACTACCGCCGCAAATTCTAATGAATTAGTTTGTTGAAGATATTA
>CAZZFI010000112.1:0-2196 GCA_964653475.1 uncultured Candidatus Saccharibacteria bacterium
AGTGCAGTTGATGGAGACTAAAGCTAAAAAACCCTACTACAGGGTCACTCTTGTTGATAAGACAGGAAGTATAAGTGGTAATGTCTGGGGAGATAATTTCGCTAGAGTTGAGAAATCAGCCCTAAAAGCAGGTAAAGTTGTGATGATAGACGCTGTAGTTGAAGACTACAAAGGAACACTGACACTAAATATCGACAGAGTGACTGCGGTTAGCGAGGCAACTCTCGATGAATATGTTGAAGGAAGCGATTTCGATCTGGATGAACTGTTTGGGGCTTTGATGAACTATATAGAAAAAGTTGAAAACAAAGAAATAAAAAAATACCTAGATTCATTGTTCTCAGACGAAGATTTTGCGATGAAATACAAAACGATGCCTGCTGCAGAGTATGTTCATCATTCATTTAGAGGTGGACTTATCGAACATGTTGTCGAAATGCTTGACCTGATGCAACCTCTTAGGAAATACTATCCAGAAGCAGACTATGACATGATAACTTTAGGAGTAATACTTCATGATGTTGGAAAACTTCAAGAATTATTTGTTGATGGAACTGTTGTCCAAAGATCTAAAGTCGGTTATCTGATTGGGCATATTGCACTAGGTTTTGAGCTCATAGTAAAAACTGCAGAAAAGTATTTATCAGAGGAACAGTTGTTATTATTGAAACATATAATCCTTTCACACCACGGATCGCTTGAATTTGGTTCGCCAGTGGTACCTTCAACTCTTGAGGCAGGGATAGTAAGTCAATTGGATTCGATATCTTCTCAGGTAAGAATTTTCCAAAAAGTAATTAGAAAAAACAAAAACCGTGATGAGAGTTTCTCAGAATGGGACAATATTTTGAGAACAAAAGTTTATCAGAGCAAATCACAAGAAGAATTACGGCTGATCAGTTAATTTATTTTTTATCAAGCGTATTATGTTTACAGATTTAAATAGAGCAGAAATCATTGGTAACATCACAAATGATCTGAACCTCAGAACCACTGGTTCCGGAACTTCAGTATTGTCATTTGGAGTTGCTACAAACAGACGATACAAATCTCAGAGTAGCGATGAATGGCAAGAAGAAACAAACTTTCACAATGTCGTAGTATGGGGAAGACAAGCTGAAACTTTGGCTCAAAAAGCAAAAAAAGGCACAAGACTTTATATCGCTGGCCGACTTGTAACAAGAACTTGGGATGATGCAGATGGAAAGAAAAACTATAAGACAGAGATAGTAGCAGACACAATAAGCTTGATTAGCAGATACGAGCAAGGCACATCTGGATCCAAAGACGAAGATTATGATTCTTCTTCTAAGTCAGCACCAGCGGATAACACAGAAGAAGTAATAGATCCTGACGACTTACCATTCTGATAATGCGTTATTCAAAACTCTTTGGAAAAACAGTTCGCGAACCCCAGAAAGATATGACTCTGGTATCACATAAGCTTTTGTATCAAGCAGGGTTTATACGTGAGTCTGTTGCAGGTAGGTATTATTTACTGCCGCTAGGACAAAGAGTTTTCGACAAAATCGTGAAGATTATCGAAGAAGAGATGAACAAAGCTGGCGCACAGAAAATGTTTTCTCCAGTTTTGCACCCTATTGAATTATGGCAAGAGACAAACAGAGACAAATCTGGAGGGTATGAACTTATGACTGTAGAGGACAGAAGAGGGGCGAAATTTGCGCTCGGAGGGACCGCTGAGGAGATGTTTGTTGATGTTGTGCGCAAATTTCGCCTAACTTACCGCGATCTTCCTTTCAACGTCTATCAGATGGGATATAAATTCCGAGATGAACTCCGTGCAAGAGGAGGGTTGCTTCGTGTTCGAGAGTTTGTTATGAAGGATGCCTATTCATTCCACACTAATAATGAAGATTTCAATAATGAATACGAAAATATGAGAGACACATATTCACGTATTTTTGATCGTATAGGACTTAAAACAGATATTGTCCCTGCTGACAATGGCTTTTTCGGAGGTGATTATTGTCATGAGTTTGTAGTAGAGTCGGAAATTGGTGAGAGTCCTTATTTTGTTTCAGAAGATGGAAATTATATAGCACATGAAGATATAGCGACGTATAAGTTAGAAGATATTAATCCAGATGATGAAATTAAACCCATGGAAGTTATCGAACAACCAGAATGGGTGATAACAATGGATGAGACTATCAAACATTACAATCTTCCAGC
>CAZZFI010000113.1:0-2151 GCA_964653475.1 uncultured Candidatus Saccharibacteria bacterium
AGCACCTCGACCTACTTCGTCAATTCCGATAATTCTTTTATATCCGCGGGATAATAACTCCTGTTCGAGAAGATTATTTACTTTCTTCTTCGGGCTTCGTTTCTTCATCAGCAGGCTGTTTTTCCTCTTTTGGAGCTTCTGATTTTACTTCAGCTTCTTCAGTGTCGGCTGGAGTCGCATCAGTTTGTTCTTCGGCTACTTCTTCTGCAGGTTCGTCGTTTGCATAGAAATCCTCAACAGCACCGTCAGAAAATTTAACTTTAAGAGCTTTCTTACCGATTCTTTCTCTCAAGTAGTACAGTTTAGATCGAGAAACATTTCCTTTTCTTGTAACTACTATTTTTTGGATGTTAGGGCTGTGAAGCGGGAAGATCTTTTCAACACCTACTCCCATGCTAATTTTGCGAACAGTGAATGTTTTTCGTGTTCCAGAACCTTTTATAGCAATGATCAGACCCTTGAATACCTGTACTCTAGTTCTGTTTTTTTCTCGAACGAGTGTATGCACTTCAACCTGATCTCCTACTGAAATTTCAGGAACTTTTCGAAGATGTTTTTCTTCAACTTTTAGTAATAAATCTGTGTTCATTAAAACAATTTAAAATCAGTATCTAAAAAGCTAGGATTGATTTTACCATTCTTAGCGCTTTAATCCAAATCATTTTTTTGCGCAAGTAGTTTAATTTCACGCAAATCCTGGCGAATTTCTCTCAAGGCAATTTCTACCGCACGAAGTCTAGATGCTACTTTGTAATCGTTCGGGTCGTCGTCAATAAAGTATGATAACGGTTTTTTGAGAAAATCAGAGATCTGCTGTAATTTATCAATCGGAGGAGCGATTCTGTTTGATTCGTAACCTGAAACTGTTTTATCCGACACCCCTAGTGCCACTCCAACTTGCAGTTGTGACATTCTGGCATCTTCTCTTGCCTTTTTAATTCTTTTTCCTAGATCCTGCATTTCAATAATATTAAAAGTTAATTATTTTCGTCATTATCTAAAACTTTCTTGATTATCTCCCAAGTAAATCCTCTGCCTTGAAGATAAGTGATCAATTTTTGATCAAGTTCTCTTTTCTCCAGATTTTTGTGTTCGAGTAGTCTTTTCTTCTTTGTTAATAGTTCTTTTGCTGATTGTAAATCATCACTTTCGTCAATATTTTCTAGTTGTGAGTCTATGATATCTCTAGCAATCCCTTTTTTTACCAACTCTTGGCGAATTATGTTTTTACTTTTATTTGTATAGGTTTTTCTCTGATCAATCCACCAGTTAGCAAAACTCTGGTCGTTTATATAATCTTTCTCTTTTAGCTCACTTATAAGCGAAGGAATAGCTTCGACATCAACTCTATTCCTAAGATAGTCTATAACTTCTTTTTCTGATCTAGGTCGTCTTGAAATCAGTGCAATTACTTTGTTCTTTATTTCTTGATTTTTACTGACTGATTTTATACTTTCTAACTCTTTCTCACTAAGTTCCTTGCCTATGTATAAGTTTTCGTTTGTAAGTATATATTCTAATACACTAAAAGTATACTTGGAGTCAACATAAACAGCAATTTTTTGTGGATTTCTAACTCCTCTTACGAGTCTAGTGATGACCATAGGTCAGATTTTCATGAGATATTCAACCGAAATTCCCGGTTTCTTTGTTTCTACAGCAGCTAATTCAGGAAATAGTATTCGTTTGAAAGACAAGCTGTAGAGAGAAAATGGGTTTTGTTGTGTTTCGTAAGTGACATATCGGGGATTATCGAGATCCGCAAGTCTCATAACAGATTCTTTTGCAGTTTCTAATTCACCAAGTTTATCTACAAGTCCGATTTCTTTAGCTTGTGTTCCGCTAAATATCCTTCCGTCAGCATATTCTGTTGTTTTAGTTTTTGTCATATTTCTGCCTTGTGCAACAGCAGTAATGAAATCTTCGTAAACATCGTCTAGAATTGATTTTAAAATTTGGTGTCCTTCGCTTGATTCATCACCAAGGTTTTGTAGGACTTTGAGATTACCGTTAGTGTTAACAACAGTATATTCTCTAATACCAAGCTTTTCGTAAAGTCCTGAGTAGTCTACTCCTGAGACAATTACTCCAATACTTCCAGTAGTTGTGACAGGCGAAGCTACAATTTCGTCAGCAGGTACTGAGATAAGA
>CAZZFI010000114.1:0-2148 GCA_964653475.1 uncultured Candidatus Saccharibacteria bacterium
CGTGGTTCATAATAATTATCTAAAAACCGATTATATCACACTTATACACCAGGGATTTTTCTTCGCATAGTACTATTTTACTATCAGATTTTCCATTTTTTGAATTTATTAACTTCTAGGATATACTAATTCTCTGATTTATCTCATATTTCTCATGCCAAACAAAATTCACGAACTCATCATCATCGGCTCAGGTCCCGCAGGACTTACCGCAGCAATTTATGCAGCGAGGGCAAACTTGAAACCAATTGTCATCGCCGGCCTAAAATACGGAGGACAACTTATGGACACGACAGAAGTCGAAAACTTCCCAGGATTTCCGGATGGGATCCAAGGACCAGAGTTGATGCAGAGATTTATCGACCAGGCTACGAAGTTTGGTGCAGAGTTGGTATACAAAAACGTCTCCAAGTTGGAACTCAGAGGAAAGGTGAAAAAAGTCTTCGTAGGAGAGACGCAGTACCAATCCAGAGCTGTCATCTTATCTACCGGCGCAGAACCAAGAAAGCTCGGACTACCCAGTGAAGAGAAATACTGGGGAAGCGGAGTGTCAAGCTGCGCTACCTGTGACGGCGCATTTTTCCGAAATGTTGAGGTCGCGGTTGTTGGAGGAGGAGATAGCGCGTGCGAAGAAGCACTGTTCTTGACAAGGTTCGCAAGCAAAGTTCACATGATTGTCAGGCGTGACGAGCTAAGAGCATCAAAAATAATGCGAGACAGGGTTGCAACACACAAGCAAATTAAGATCCACTGGTTTAGTGAGGTGCTAGAGGTTTTAGGAGACGACAAGAAGGTTACAGGATTACGCCTACTAAACAACCAGACAAAGGAAGAGTCCGAACTGAATGTGAGTGCAATGTTTTTAGGGATTGGTCATATTCCAAACATCGCCCTAGTTGATGGCGTTGTGGATAAAGACGATCTCGGATATTTAACCACACTCTCAAACTCAAGCTATACCAACATCGACGGGGTGTTTGTAGCAGGCGATGTGAAAGACCATGTCTACAGACAGGCGATCACCGCAGCCGGGATGGGATGTATGGCAGCTATCGATGCAGAGAGATGGTTGGAGACAGTATGAAAAATCTTTAACACTTATCTATCCCTGATATTTACGAGCTTCTTCTATAATCTAGCGCCATCGCCAAAAGTGTTAAAGTGCCACCTATAAAGTCACCAACAAAAAATCCTCCAATGTTTTGCACCAAAGTGGGGTTCTCTACTACAGAATTAACACCAAACATCCCGAGAATACCTCCTGCTATTGCCCCCCCCAGTAAATATCTTAATGTGGAACATCCTTGTCTAGAAAAAGCGACTGGTTTATCTTTTTTCATATAATAATTTATAATCCATAAAATTATATCATAGATATATACCGATTACCGGGAAAATAATATTTCAGTAAACTTGTTGAACCTTATTATTTAATTTTGACAGGGATACGAAGGAAAGGGAGGGTATCCTGTGAATTATCATAGTAAAAATCTACTGTTCCAGTCTCAGAAACGCCAGAAGGTAGTGTTCCTATCGTAACAGTCTTGTCGAAATCTATGAAGTCATCAGAAATCTCTGTAAGGTCAGCTGAGAAACTACCTTTTGTCAACTCTGTTCCTTTATCGTCTCTGATCACGAAATTGACCGTGTTATTATCTACTCCTTTCACCTGACCGGTAAATCGCAAGCTTGTAGAATTAACCAGCTGATTTGTCAGTGGACCAATAACTACCAGTTTATTGACTGCTGAGTTTTGGACGAACTTAACTGATGTTGTAACTGCTTGAGGTGAATTTATAGTTTTATCTCCTGGGTATACAATCAGATAACCGCTACTAACTGTTGGCGATTTAGTAACGTTTAGTGTTTTCTTTAGAACAAGTTCTTCTTGAAGTGAACCTGAGGTGTCGACACTGTCTGTTGCGATCTCGACCCCATTGTCATCAAGAAGTCTTAAGTTAACAAAATTTGCTCCTTCTACCTCCATGTTAACTTCAATTTCTCCATTTACTTCAGCAAATTCGTCAGGGGTTATAACTGTGATCTTCTGAGTAACCGTTGGTTGCAATGGATCCACTGTATTATCAACAATGGGTGTTATATTAATTTCTGCCCGGATGTCATTTAGCTGACGTTGTAAACTAAGTT
>CAZZFI010000115.1:0-2137 GCA_964653475.1 uncultured Candidatus Saccharibacteria bacterium
AGGTAGAAGAATAGATAAAGGCGAACTCTCTGGTAGTCTTGCAAAGCAAGTATTAAATGAGATGCACAAAACCGGTGCAAAACCAGAAGATGTTATCAAAGAAAAAGGACTGTCCGTTGTTGCTGATGAAGAGGAACTTATGGAAGTGATCCAGAAAGTTATAGAAGAAAACGAAAAAGTTGTGAGAGATATTTCGAAAAATCCAAACGCTATAAAGTTCCTGCTAGGTCAGGTTATGAAAGAGACACGAGGCAAAGCTGATCCAGAGAAAACAATGAATCTGTTAAAAGAAAAGTTAACATAATGAAAGCTTTAGTAGTCAGACCTGACTATTTCGAAATCGACTATAAAGTTAACTATTGGCTTCCAAAGAATATAACGATTGACAGAAAAAAGCTATTTCGACAATACGACAACCTACTAAAACATCTCCAAAAATATAAAATTGAGATTAGAGAGTTAAAGCAAATCCCTGAAATGCCAAGTATGGTTTACTGCAGAGATTGGGGTTTTGTAGATCAAGATAGAACCTTTTTCCTCGCAAAATTTAAGCCACAACCAAGACGGAAAGAGTCAAAATTCGCGCGTAAACTCTTCAGTGAAATGAGCTATAAAGTACTAACTCCGCCTGATAGGGACTATTATTCAGTTGCTGATTTGATAGTTAGTGAAGGTAAATACTACTTTGGATGGGGAAAAAGATCTGCAGTCAAAAGCAAAGATTTTTTCGAAAAACATCTAAAAACAGAGATTGTTGATTTCAGAATATCGGACCACAGATTTGACCATCTAGATAAATGCGTAGGTCCAATTGATTCCAATTCCTCACTTTATTATCTTGAAGCGCTATCAATGATTGAACAAGCGAGGATATGTTATCACTTCCCAAATGTGATCCCAATCGGAGAACAAGATGCAGAAGTGTATGCGACTTCTTTCATAAAACTCGAAAATACATTGCTTATGCCGGAAGGAATAAGCAATTATCTCAAAGAAGAAATTTCCAGACTAGGTATGGAAATTACGGAATTAGATATTTCAGAATACCTAAAGGGAGGACAAGGTTTGAGGTCGCTGGTTTTATTTTTCTGAAGGGTTTTTCAAACCTCTCAAAGACAAAACCCCGAAGAAAGTCACAATTATACTTGTGATAAGTGACAGAACAGGAATAGTTATAAATCCTAAGTATTCGAATTCTTTGATATCACAAGGTCTGCCGATTCCACAAGGGATGATTCCTGGACCAGCTTCTTGGATATATATGTGATAAGAAGCGATTATTATCCCAAGTATCGCAAAAGGCAAAATATAATAAGCAATACGCTTTTCTTTAAGGATAAGCCCGATTGTTGAGATGATGGCTATCGGATAGATAAGCATTCTTTGGTACCAGCACAGCTCACAAGGAGGAATTGCGCGCGAAGAATCGAAAAAAACGACATCTCTGAAATTTGCTACAGGATCGCCAAAAAAGCCAATGTAAAGTGAGCCGATAACAGCTACCCAAGAAAAAATAACTGTAAGTATTTCAGGCTGAAGATATTTTTTTAGATTATCCATTATTGAAGGGTGTTTTATATAAATAGGGAATAGAAGAAATTGTTTGGTGAGTCGGGCGGGACTCGAACCCGCAACCACTGGCTTAAAAGGCCATTGCTCTACCATTGAGCTACCAACCCATCTGATAAATTCGTTCTGAGTCTAAGAGAGAATCAATATTCAAAGAACTCTCAAATTGCAGGCTAATATACTGCATTTTTGATGTGTTTCAGATTTGTAATTTTATCATAATTATCAAACTTTATGCCAACAAAATCTATCCGCCATTCTGAGTTCTGCAGATTGTTTTGATCTAACCAAGTTTGGCAAGAACGAATAAGGAATAACTTTTTCTTTTGGGTTATTGTCTCTTCGAGTGAAAGTATCGAATCCGAGTAGAGGCTTTTTACTTCAACAAATATTATTCTCTCGTCTTTTTTTGCGATGATATCGATCTCTCCTCCCCATATTGTGAAATTTTGATCAATAATTTCGTAACCGTTTTTCGCAAGATATCGACAGACCGTATCTTCAAAATATTTCCCTTTTTTGCGTTTATTCATCTGGCAAAGACATTTGTGAAAGCGGACGAAAACTC
>CAZZFI010000116.1:0-2083 GCA_964653475.1 uncultured Candidatus Saccharibacteria bacterium
CTATCACAAACTCTACTGTGTTTGTAGACTGCAAAATATCTACAGAACTTGCATCGAGAAGCATTGTGTTTTGGCTGTTGAAAGTGAGCTCAGTAAATCCTGCTTTCAGGGCTTCTACTTCAAACTGTGCTACTACTCTATCAGTAATACTTGAGGAACCAACCGGGTTCTCTGCTGATAAAGTTATAATTCCTTGTTGTTGGGAGACTTCATTAATAACAGGATCAAAAAAAGTATCCAAAAAGTCTATATCCACAGTATCAGTACTATCATCCGAATCAATCACACGCAAATTCTCAGGATTAAAAAGAATCTGCACAGAATATTGATTAATTGGTTGAAGCTGTGTGTCTATAACAATTTCTATGGTTGCCTTCTCCCCTACGTTGAGGTTTGTGATATCAGTATTTAAGGATATACTTGGTCCGACGACAGGTGATGAGGGTCCAGAAGTTGTGGGAGTGACGGTTCCAGGAGGTGCGAATGGAATAGTAGGTGATGCAACTCCATCAACCTGGGCGTGTACACGTCTTAAAAAGAAATCCATCTATGGCAATTGAAATTTTTTATATTGTAACTAGCGGAAAAGATTAAAGCAAACATTTCTAGATACGCAAGTTTTCGATGATTTCACCAGCGGTCATAGAGATTTCCCCGGAGTTGTTTCTTGCTTTATCACCTGCGAGACCGTGTATAAAAACACCTAAAAGAGAAGACTCAAGAGTAGTTAGCCCTTGTGCAATTAATCCAGCAATTATACCCGTGAGAACATCGCCCGATCCTGCAGTAGACATTCCGGGATTTCCAGTTGAGTTAAAAAAGACTCGCTCTTTTATATCTTCGCTACTAAAATTCTCAGGAACAGAGATTGAAGTATATGCGCCTTTAAGGACTACAATTTGCTCATACCTCGTAGAAAAAATAATCTGATTTTCAAGCCTAGAATTGCTGGTTGTGCTTACTCCAACAAGTTGATCAAACTCTTTATGGTGCGGGGTTAATACAGATAATTTTGGTAGCTTTTCGATAAGAGTGCGATTTTTGCTCAAGATATTCAAGGCGTCAGCATCAACAACGATAGGAGTATTAATTCTTTCTAATAGTTTGTTAAGTGCGTTTTGTGTTTCTGGATCTTCCCCTAAACCAGGACCAATCGCGATAGACGTGTAACGGTTGAGATCGATATTGATGTCAGTGATGTGGTCATCATGTTTGTCACTTATCACGATAGCTTCGGGGACTGTGCTTTGTAAAATTTCGTATCCACACCCAGGAATATAAACGCTCACTAAACCTGAACCTGATTTTAGAGCAGACTTTGCACTGAGGATAGCAGCTCCGATCATGCCTCTACTCCCTCCGATTATCAGAGTATGGCCAAAATCTGTTTTGCGAGAGAACTTCGGCCTGTTAAGACTTTTTCGGATTTCTTTCATTCTCCTTACATCAAGATAATCATAGCGGGTTTCAGTTTCTTCTAGAGAGTCTCGGTCCAGTCGAATAGGTAGAATTTGCCACTCACCCACAAACCGATAGTTATCTTCAAGTAGAAGATTTAGTTTCGGTAGCTCAAAAGTGTAAGTTACATTTGCTTTTACGCTATCTATAGAAATTTGTTCTTTCTCTGGGGTCATCCCAGAAGGAAGATCTACTGAGATGATTGTACGGTTTGAGCTGTTGATTTTTTGGATAACTGTCGAAGATACCCCTTCGATTGGGCGATTTAAACCTGTGCCGATAATTGAGTCAATTATTATGGCTTCGTCTGGGATTTCTGGGAAATTTGTTTCGTTATTAATATAATTAACAGAGACATTGGTTTTGTCGATTTCTTCTAAAATTTGGCTGAAAACGAGGTTAGTGTTTGGAGAAATATTTAATATATATACCTTGCAGTTTCTCCCAGATTTCGAGAGTTGCTGAGCGCACACAAGGCCGTCAGCGCCGTTCTTCCCGTTACCACAGAAGAAATAGAAGTCCGTAGTGTCGTGAAATTCAGATAAGATCTTTTTCGCTAAGACCTCTCCGGCCTCTTTAACTAAATCTATCTCCGAAATCGAGCGTTTTCGGATTGTGGTCGCTT
>CAZZFI010000117.1:0-2058 GCA_964653475.1 uncultured Candidatus Saccharibacteria bacterium
GCAGATAGTTTAGTTTCTCTTGGTAATGGGAAGGGGGGATCAAGAAAGATAAGATCGAATGTTTGATGGTTTTGTGCTAAAAAATCTTCTGCTTTTCCTAGGAATATATCAATGTCAACCCTAAGTTTTGAATGTCTTGAATTATCATAGATAATTCTAACTGCATCTGGGTCATTTTCTACAAGTGTTGCTCTTGACGCTCCTCTACTGACTGCTTCAAGTCCGAAGGCTCCGCTACCAGAATAAAGATCTAACACGTTAGCATTTTCCAAAACTGGAGAGAGTGTATCAAAGATAGAAATTTTGATCCGATCAGTAAGAGGTCTTGTAGAATTTTTGTTTACTTGGAGTTGGAAACCCTTAGCGAGGCCTGCTGTTATTCTCGGCATTTTGGTTAGTTGAATAAACTCACTCTTAATATAACCAATGTGGGAACGATTGTCACCAGAAGAATTAGACCAGTGGAATAGATCAAAGTAGATTGGAAAATCAAGCCAAACATCACTATTAATAGGCTTATAGCAAGCACAACAAAAGATAATACAGAGAGATTATAGCTCAATTTGCTGTCGTTCATTTGGAAACAGTGATATGCCTTATTATATCACACTTTGTAGGGTTTTATGTGTAAGATGATAGTGTCAGAGTGGTTTTGCACCCTTTTTTGATAACCACTGCCTGACTATTTCGTAAGTAACTATGCTGTGACTGTTTGCTATATTTAGTGATTCTTTATTTCCGAACATCGGGATTTTCACGACGGTATTGCATCGTTTGAGGGTATGGTTCGATACTCCTGAAATCTCATTTCCAAAAACAAGAGTTACTGGTCTTGTAAAATCGTAATCCATGTAGTTTATAGCGTCTTTTGTCAACTCAACTGCTACCAGGTTAGAACTTTTTCCACAATAATCCAGAGCATCATCAATGTCAGGGAAGTATTGCCATTTAACGGACTCTGTAGCACCTAAAGCGGTTTTAGGGATACGATTATGCGGCGGGTATGGAGTAATCCCTGTTAAGATCAGTTCTTCGATACCCGCCGCATCACAAGTACGGAAAATCGAACCTACATTAAATGCTGAGCGAATGTCTTCTAATACAACCTTTACAGGGATTTTCATAGCATGAATATCACAAGAGCAATTAAAATGCGGTATATCCCACTGTAAATGAGCAAGTTTTTACTAGCGAATTTGTTTAGAACCTTTATTGCAAATAAACCACTTATCGCTGAGGTGATAAATCCAGCCAACAGAACCATCAGACTTTCAGAAGGTACTCCATTTGCATAATCCATTGATTCAATAACTAGCCCACCTAAAATTACTGGAACACTCGTCAGAAGTACGAATTCTATAAGTTCAGATCTTTTTGATTTTGCAAATAGCCCTAAGGTCAACATAGCTCCAGACCTCGAAACTCCTCTTATGAGACTTAATCCCTGCCCTATTCCAAGTATGAATGCGGTTTTTAGTTTGATAGGAATATATTTCGGAAGTTTACGATTATAAAGGTCTGAAACAATAAGTAGAATTCCGACGGATATCAGTGTGAATTTAATTACATAAAGGCTATCCAGTACATCATCGAGATAGTCTTTAAGAAAAAAATAGAACAAGAAGGTTGGAATAGTCGCAATTAGAATATTTAAAACAAATTGGTTGTCATTTCTCGAATTCTTTTCTTTAAATCTAGTTAAAGACTTGAGTATAGAGAAAATTCTCGATCTGTAGTAATACAAAATTGCAAGGAGTGTCCCAGCATGGACTATAATATCAAATGTCAGAGATTGTTGTTTCCAGTCGAAGATTTTTGGAATTATCACTAGGTGTGCAGAACTTGAAACTGGCAGGAATTCGGTAATCCCTTGCACAAGACCTAAAATAACAGCTTGAAGAATCGACATTGTTAGTTATTACTAAATAGGATCGTTGTAGCTTCTTGGACTTGTTTAAGTTGTTCTAAATTGCTAAACCTAGCAATCTTTAGATCAGGCAAACCAGATTGTAATGTTCCGTAAACTTCTCCGGGTCCTCTTCTCTCTAAGTCGTACTG
>CAZZFI010000118.1:0-2049 GCA_964653475.1 uncultured Candidatus Saccharibacteria bacterium
CACCAGATGCTGCGGTATCTTCCATTTGTACTACTAGTGTTTTTCCAGAAGATTTGAACCCTTTAAGACGATTATGGATCATCTTTGAAGCCAAGGCTTCACCACCAGGTGAGTTGACTTGTAGAAGTATTGCTTTCACATTATCGTTTTTTTCAGCTGTGTTTATTTTATTGATAATCTCTTCTGTCATAGAAGGGCTTTCTTGTCCCCAGATATCTGTCAGAGATTGATTAGTAATGATACCGTTAACTTCTATGACTGCTACAGTTTGAGTTTCGTCTCCTTCTTGTAATACGGAGGTCGAAAGATTATTTCCTACTGTAGAAGGCATGTATGCCAGTGTTATGAAAAAAGAACAACAACAAGCTAGTAGTAGGAAAAATACAAAAAGAGTAAGAAGCGTTTTCAAAACACGGTTATTCATCCGAAGAAAATCAAAAGTATTTCTTTAGAATAGCACAAAATTAGGGGAGTTGTTAGTCTGTAACTAGCTTATACTCTTTAGTAGCTTTCTTCCCGAGGACGTATTCGACTTCAGTCCGGATAAAGTTTATAGCTATCTGGAGGTTTCTTTCGTCGGAAAAACTCAGAACTTTGTTTGATTCACTTTTAGATTTTTCGCTGGCTTTAATTATGTTTATAAGCTTTATTGCATCTTCAACTAGACCTGTATTTAAAAAGTCTCGAGAGACACTTTCCATATTCATAAGTTCATCTTTGTCTATTTTGACTTTTTTCCAAAGAGATTTTAATACAGTTTTTAACTCTTCTTTTTTCATGGGTTTTCTAACTCCAAGTGATTCAGCTTGATCAACAGGAATTGAGATGTTGATATTTATGTCGGGGAAATCAAATTCGTAATACTCTTTCACTTCACCACCGATTGTTTCTTTCGTAATGTTTTTGATTTTTCCGCATCCGTAAATAGGGTAGACAATAGTATCGTTTATTTTGTACATGGGGTGATAAGTAATAAAATGGCAAGTAAAATCAGGCAATTATAGCAGAAAATCCCCTTAGGAGCTATCGGTTTGAAGGGGTAGATTTATCGAGTCTGAAAATACGGGTAAGAACTTTTCCGAGAAGATCTTGTTTTTTTTCTGTTGTTGCGGTGAGTCTCTCTGGAAAAATAAAATCAGAAACAAGACCACCGACACTTGTAACAGCTAGGGCTAGTATTTTTAATCTTGGGAAAAACAAAAACACAAAAATCACAAATGTTAAATAAGTTATGAATTTAATTATGTCATCAATATTTCGATATAGACTTTCTTTTATTGATAATTTAAGGATAGACGCATCTCCTGAATAACCAGATTTTTCTAGAGAATGTGCGTATTTTCTTGCTAATAGATAGAAACCTAGAGCATTTCTAGTAAGTTCGATGATGAAAATAAACAAGATTATATTGATTGTAGTATTAAAATTGTCATATATATTGATCCCCCTAACCATAAGATCATAACCACCAATTTTCGCAACGAGTTCGGTATTTAATGACTCTGGCAAGAAAAATAACCTTTCGCTATCTATCGTTAAGAAAAATACAAAAAGACAAATCTCGAAAAAATCTGTGAAGTTCGCAACAAAATTATCTCGGAAACTGTCGAAATCTTTCTTTTTGCTTGGTCTGGTTAAGAAAGCAGATACTATGACCAAAGTAAAAGTCAAAATCACGGTGAACACTGTCACATCAAAAAGCGATCCGACATATTTAAAAATAAAAATTAAAAAGAAATACAAGTAAACACAGATAATAAAGGCGTATAGTGGTGCTAAGTTCTTTAGTAATTTTTTGAGTTTCCTGAGCATTTTTTTTACGAGTCGTTTGATTGCTTCATATATATCGATCGATGTTAGTGATCCTTCTATTACATTTTTGATAATTTCTACTGCTTGATCTCTCATTCCTATAAATACAAGCAAGCTAAGGAAGATGAAAAGTATAGTCAGAACAATCAGAAAAGATCTGAAAACATTGTAGATAAAGATAAATACATCATTGGCGACAAAATACATTATCGTCCCGATCACTGAGATGATGCTCAG
>CAZZFI010000119.1:0-2031 GCA_964653475.1 uncultured Candidatus Saccharibacteria bacterium
GAATCTCACTGCAACACGCACTACTTTCCTTAGTTCATCCCAGTTAATCAGTTTAAATTTCTCTTCTAAAGATTTATCTTTAATGGAAGGATCAGAAGAGAAGTGGAATTTATCGATAAACTTTGACACATTTACATGACCCATATTGCAAGTTTCAAATGGGATCAGGGGTTGTTCTCCACAGGGGTTTGTAGCGTCCATTTTCCCTAGTTCTGGCGTATTGTTACCTCTTTCTGCAACATCAAGGAAATACATTCCTGGGTCCCCACTTTTCCAGGCGTGTTTAGCTATTTTTTCGAAAAGTTCCCTTGCTTTGACGGTTTTGTATACTTTCTTGTCGTGAGGGTCTATTAGATCCCAATCTTTGTCTTCTTTTACAGCTTTCATAAATTTATCGCTCATCCCTACCGAAATATTGTAGTGAGAAATAGCTTCTAGGTCGTCTTTCGCAGAAATGAACTCTTCTATGTTTGGGTGGTCAACATTTAAAATCGCCATAGAACCAAGTCCTCGACCTCCTCTTCCTCGAATAGTATCTTGTGCACGATTAAACATTCTTAGATATTCTACAGGGCCTGCAGCGTGTTCTCCAGTTGTTCCTACTCTTGAGTAAGTAGATCGGATTTTAGAAAAATTAAAACCAGTTCCAACGCCTCGCCTTAAACACTGGATGTTCATATTTAATGAGTGGAAAATCGAATCGATCGAGTCGTCAATCGGCAATACAAGACATTTTGACATTATTGTATCTTTCCCCATACCAGCCCAAAGTAAAGTGCCCCCACTGTAGAATTTTCCTTCTGCCATGACTTCATAGAAAGACTTTGAAACTTCTTTTCTTTTTGCTGGTTTTTCAGCACTTGCCACAAAATCAGCAATTCTTTGCCATAGTTGGTCTGCAGTTTCTGTGACTTCTCCATTTTTATCTTTTAAGAACGCTCTTTTTTCTAATACCTGAAGAGCGTTTTCAGTTAGGTGATGGATAGAGTCTACTTTTGCATCTGAGGTTGATAAGGTTGGTTGTTCTTTTTTGACGTTTTCGAGAACTTGATACTGTTTAGATCCATCTCGATATATGGTAATTCCCTTACAGCCGGTTTCCCATGCTTCTATATACGCATCTCTGATTGCTCCTACTGTCGCATCGTGAGGAAGATTGATTGTTTTAGAAACTGCAGCGTCTACGCTTTTCTGTGCGGCGGCCTGCATTTTTACATGCCAGTGGGGTTCGATATCATGAGTTGTAACAAAAATCTTTTTTGCTTCTTCTGGAACACCATCTACTCCACTCAAATGCCCTCCGTTTTCAGCTATTTTTTCCATAAGCTTTTCTGAGTAGAATTTGTGTTTTTTTGCATATTCTTTAAACTCTTCATTTACGTAGAACAGAGATTTTTTCTCTTCTTGTCCTTCATCTTGATAAAAACTTCTTCTAGCATAAACTAGTGAAAATACAGGTTCAATTCCACTTGAAGTGTTTGCAACAAGACTTAATGTGCCTGTAGGAGCGATTGAGCTCATAGTCGCATTTCGTACTTTTCTTCCCATTTCGTCCCACTTACTTCCTTCAAATCCAGGAAATACACCTCTTTCTATTGCCAGTCTTTCAGACTCTTTTACAGAAGCTTCTTGGATAAACGCGATAATTTTCTCAGACAACTTTACTGCTTCTTGACTGTTATAAGGAATCTCCATTTTGTAAAACATTGTGGCTAATCCAACAACCCCAAGTCCAAGCTTCCTGGTTTTTTGAACCTCATCAGCAATTTTCTGAAGTGGGAATTTACTCAAATCAATCATGTTATCTAAAAAATGTGTTGCTGAGTTGACTGATCTTTCAAGTAACTTCCAGTCTATTTCGTATCCTTTGTCAGTTTTGATTAAATGAGAAGGTAATACAATTGAACCTAAATTGCAGGATTCGTAAGCTCTAAGCGGTTCCTCACCACAAGGGTTGGTAGCTTCGATAACGCCAAGTGGTTTTGTCGGATTTGCATTTTGTGTTGTGTCTAGGAAAAATAATCCTGGATC
>CAZZFI010000120.1:0-2029 GCA_964653475.1 uncultured Candidatus Saccharibacteria bacterium
TTCTATTATCTTCAAAAGCTTCCGCGATTATAGTCCGTTAAAGTTCTTTGGGTTCACTGGGTTATTTTTGTTTGGGATTGGATTAGCTTTAGATCTTTTTGTTTTCTGGCACTATTTTACCAATGGTTCTTTTTCTCCGTATATTTCAGTCATATTAACGGGTATTTATCTCAATACTGTAGGACTAGGGATCGTTGTACTCGGAGTGATCGCTGACATGTTTGACCGCATGAGAAAAAACCAGGAAAATCTTTTGTATTTGTTTAAGAAGCAACAGTATGGATAATAGAAAAGACTTTTGGCAATTACTCGAGAAATTCATCGATCGGAATATTAATTGGTATTTCTTAAAAGAACTCCCGCTTACATCCAAACTACCTTTTCTCGTTTATCAAATCTTCTCTTTTTTGCGTCTGTTTTTATTTTAGAAGAAATATATTAATTATCTTGGTTTTAAATTTTACTATGATAATCCTCTAGCCCCTTCGCTCTACAACTCTACCCTCACGAAATTTTATATAAAATCCTTAGAAATACTGATCCTAAACATCCAATTAAAAATGTACTAGACATAGGCGGGAACATTGGCCAGTTTTCTGTTACCTTGGCAAGTTTAACCTCCCTAGACAAAATTGATACTTTTGAACCTAATAATCATATCTTTTCCTTACTCAAGAGTAATACCAAAAATTTCCTTTTTCTGAAAATATACAATTATGGCGTAAGTAAACCAGGGGTGCGTATGCTTTATTATCAGAAAAACAAAACCGGTATGGGTTCAGTATTTAAAAATAACGCGATGAATAGCAAATCTACGAAATTAGAGAATACTAAAATAAAACTTACAACGACATTTTCAATCTTACTAAAAAAAATTATTATGATTTGATAAAATTTGATGTTGAAGGTGCTGAATATGAAGTGATTCAACACAAGGAGTAATTAAATCAAGATATTTGTTTCTCGAACTTTCCACAGATAAAAGGAATAAGGTATACTTAACCTCTGAAATATTTATATTAATTCAAAATAATTTCGGCGACTTCGAAATTATATACGCCGATCCTATAGATAAATCCCTAACTAGTTATAATTTACTTCTATGTTTTCATGAGTTCAAATAGATATAAAGCAACACCTGAACTGGAAGACTTCGCCGGGAAATATGAGAATAATAGTAGAATCGCACAGAAGCTACTTGATAATTATTTTGAAAGTGTAAGAAAACTTTTAGATATTATAGATACGGATGTTCCGCTAGCATTAGAAGTTGGTTGTGGCGAAGGATACTCGACGGCAATCCTACGAGAGTCTCTTGACAAAAAAACAACCCTTAAAGCCTCTGAGTACGTCAAGCATCTAGTTAAGTCTGCTCAGGAAAGGAACCCGGGCATAGAGATTATTGAAGAGAATGTATATGAAATGAAACGGAAAGATAAGAGTATTGATTTAATCTTCCTTCTTGAAGTATTGGAACATCTTGATTATCCTGACAAAGCTTTGCATGAACTCGCTCGAGTAAGTAGTCAATATCTAATTCTGGGAGTTCCGCGAGAACCAATCTGGAGAATACTCAATATGTCACGTCTTAAGTATCTTTCGCATTTCGGCAACACTCCTGGCCACCTCAATCATTGGACAGGAAAAGGAATTCAAGATTTTGTTGAGAAACACTTTGGAGAAGTAATTGCAGTTGAACATCCTTTACCTTGGACAATATTGCTCGCAAAAGTCAGAAACACGAAATGAAGCTGGATAAAAAAGATACAACCAAAATCAGGGTTCAAATTCGATATCGGAATTATAAAAAATTACATAATATCTACTCTTCTTTAGCGCAAAACCCACCGTCAAATACATCTTATACGATTCCTGAACCTATAACTTTTCTGAAAAAACTATATCCACTTTACTATCATTTCAGTGATTTTAAAATTGTCCGCAAGTTAATTAAATTTGGGCAAAATCTTTTCTTCCAGGAAATAAAATCTCAAGGAAATAATCAAGATATTATCCACTATTTGCATAT
>CAZZFI010000121.1:0-1998 GCA_964653475.1 uncultured Candidatus Saccharibacteria bacterium
CGTCTGCGGATCGTGGAGTCTTAGAATAGAAGCAATACTCGCGAACGCTACTGAGTGATCTCCTCCTACACTCACCAGAGTTTTATCATGAGTGAGTTTCGCCGTGATCTTTGCACATAAATTACCGTACTCTCTCGCCAAAATTTCGAGATAGTTTTCGACTTCGATATTTTCAGGGGATGTAAACTGCTTAGCAATTACCTCTCTTTGTGGGAATCTACCGATAAAGGTATCTTGTAATATGTGATCGGGTCCTTCTTCTACTCCTATGTTAAGTTCGGTCTCTCCATTTGGAGGGACAATTAGACCGAGCCTTGATTTGATTTTTACAAAAAGGATATTACGATTCATGAATTTTGAATTGGCCGGAAAGGGAAATTATGAGTTGAGTCGAAAAATTAGAAACCCTAGACAAGAAAGCGGGACCGACGAGATTCGAACTCGCGACCTCTCGCGTGACAGGCGAGTGCTCTAACCAATTGAGCTACGATCCCGCTTTTCTATCTGGATATGCTAAGTTTTCAAGAACTCCTGATTATAACAAAATAGTAGGAATGCTCAAATAGTGAGGGGGTTTATTTCTTTGCCTTTTCCCACGAGCTCAACTTTCCCACCTCGTACTAGAAGAGCTTGATCGTCGGTGAGTACTTTTAATGGATGATCTAAAGATTTTATATTTTTCTGGATAATCTGGTTAAACTTAGCCTCATAATGTGCAAACATAGAAAATGGAACTAGCCCCATCCCACTTAAATCAGTTAATCCGAACATCGGTTTATTCTTTTTCCATCTCCCTGTTTCTATGGACATTCCCGCCACATAACTTCCTGCGCTTGTCCCGAAGTAGATTTTGCCTTCTTCAAGTAAGTCTGGAAGGAGTTTATCGAGACCAGATAACCTCAAATGCTTCATTAAATAAAAAGTGTTTCCACCCTGGAAATAGATAATATCTTGGTTTTTTAGAATCCTTAATGAATCTTTATTTTCTTTGACAATATCTAACTCTAATAGCTGGAAATTCATTTGTTTGATTGATTTTCTATCTTTTTTTTCGAAAAGTCTATCTTCCTCTTTATACGGATTAGCAGCAGTATAGATATACGCCAATTTAAGATTCTGTGGTGGGTTTGGGAGAATTTTAGTAAATTCCTCAGCAATGACTTTGCTGCGTAAACCTTTGGAAGATAAAAACAGTGTTTTCATTATTTAACTCGCATAAAATTGTATTGTCCGACGCGCAAATCGTTTTCCAAGAACTCTTGATTATAGCAAATTAGTCTATTTGCTCAAATAGAGTTTAGTCTTATTTGGTTTGTGATCTGGCCTGTACAAATGAGACCAAAAAGGAAAATAATTCGCAGGGTGATTAGCAAGATTGTAAACCAGGTAATTAGCAATTCCTTGTAAGAGCTTTTTTTTTACAGACATAGTTGAAAATGTATTGATGTAGTTGTTATGGAAAATATAGTATTGTTTGATGTCAGGTGGGGATAGAATCAAAAACTAAATGCTACGGAGAGGACTTGAACCTCCAAGGGATCACTCCCACTACCACCTCAAGGTAGCGCGTCTGCCAATTTCGCCACCGCAGCATTTAACTATCGAGGTACATTTTACCAAAAAATCCGTATCTTGGTGAATTACGACTTTTTCTTAGTCAGGTAATACTCAAGTCTTTTGCCAAAAAGAAGCCTAGTATGAGCTTCTATTCCAGGGAGAAATACTATCAAAAACGTAATGTAAGGCAGGAACACCCATTCAAGCATGCTAAGTACTGCTTTTAATGGTCCTTTGCGGTCAGACTTCGGTTTTACAAAATAATAATCAGTGATAATCATACCTATCAAGAACCATACAGTAATCTGGATAATAAAACCGGAAACCCTCGGGAGTCTGCTTCCTAAAACCGTTCCTGCGAAATCTGGGTTAATTAAGAAAGGAGCATTACCGCCAATCAAAAGGATAAACGTAATTACCACTCCGATAATATGGTCAAAA
>CAZZFI010000122.1:0-1994 GCA_964653475.1 uncultured Candidatus Saccharibacteria bacterium
GTTTGAACAGTATTAAACATAGTTGTGCTGTAGTATTGCCTTCATAGTAGTACTGGTTAATTCTTGGGTTTTGATTTGGCCTTTGTTATAAAAACTGTAAAAGAGGTGGAGGACTGCTAAGCTATCAAGCTTCCGGGCTTTCATGCCTAACTTTTCTAGTGCCTTAATTACCATATCTTGAGTTAGATTGAGTTGAGCCTGAGCTAGTTCAAATGAGTTGCCTTTGGTTTCTGGTTTGTATGGTAGGGAGATGTAAAACTTGCGAGACAAGATTTTGTTGCCAGATACAAGTTGGCGAATAAACTGAGTGTAATCGTTAATTTGCTCTAGGTATTGTTTTTCATCTTCTGTTTCTTTGAGTAGATCAATGGAATCAACATATTGATCAATATCTACTTCACGAATACGAATCAGGATTTGTAGTTGAGAAGGCAGTGAGTTAAGAAATGTTTGGAAGCTATCAATTAATACATCCTGTTCGGCTTCACTTTTAAGCTCGAAGTTAACAGAGGATGTTTCAATGACTAGTCGGTGTTCATTATTTGGTAGAACCAAGATTCCATCACGAACTTCTTTGATAGCAATCTGATTTCGAGAGCTAATTTTATTAAGAGATTTTTTCAAAAGCCACATTGAGTCCTCCTTTCTTGCCAGAGCGATAGGTTAAGTTGAAATCAGTTGTGTCTAGAAGATGGCGAAGTTTTAGCACGTCCTTAATATCTGGTGCGTTAATTTGTTTTTGTGAAACTTTTTCATCCTGCTCTTGCTCAACAATTGCGGTTTGAACTTCTGGCTTTATTACTTCTCGATAAGTTGCTGAATTCTTGTTGTAGATATAATACTTTGGTCTTGCGTTATATCGAATCAATACGACAAGCCAGCTAGCGATGATTCTGCCTTTAACTCTAATAGCTAGCGTAATGCTTAGAACAGCAAGAAAGCTCGCCAGAACTAGCTTATAGATAACAAAGGTCATAGTTGGTGGCAGGAAGGCATAGATAAATGTTGCAATCAAGACTGGCATGAGCAATAGCATTATTTGCGTCAGACTAAAGTTGCCTGCAATCTTATCTTCTACTGTGGTAATTTGAGCTGGTATGACTTGGCTTCTCATATTTTGACGGCCTTTCTAGTTAGTTTTGAGGCAGTATTTTGAGCTTGAGCTCTACTAGCAACGGATGCGTTATCTGTAGTCATTACGTTAATAATTTGGTTCCCGAGTTTTTTCATTGCTCCCGAGTTAGCGGTGTACATGACCATCTGCATCATAAGGTTTGGTGTTTTAAGCAAGGTGATAAAAAGTCCGATTCCCACTGCTATTGAAATGATCGAGTTTTCACTATGGTCTGGCAAAGTTAAAAATGAGCTGGCAAGTTGAATAATCACTACATGCACAAAGACTATAAAAATACTCACAATGTAGGTCTTTATGGCAATCAAGGCAAAGTCTGAAAATTTAGGTAGGGCTGAAAGTAAGAAAATAAAAGGTGACAAAACTGCTCCAAGGGAAATAAAGATCAAACGGCTGATGTACATAAGCAGTAGCACTATTGAGACAATTAAAAACAGCACCATGAAGATCAAAATTATCAGGGGTGTAGTTCCAGAAATTACTGCTGTCGGATTAAAAGCAGCTTCAATCCAAGTGTGGTTAAGTCCACCTGTTGAATCTAGGATTACTTTCACCAACATATTGCAGGTGATAATGGCATAGTCTGCTAAAAAGAGTGAAATATTAGCGGCCAAGAAAGTAAGTCCAAGCCTGGGTAGCAGTTGTTTGAGTTCAACCTCTTCGAATCCAAAGGTACTAGCACTCATGACTTGCAAGCCCATTAGAGCTACAACCAAGATAAATAAGGCATCCACAATGCCGACTGAAATAAACCAAAAATTGCGAACCACCTCATTGTTTAAAAGTGTTGGCGTGGTTGTCAGGTATCCAAGCACCCCATTCACAATTGGCTCAGTAGAACTCTCCACAATATTTTGGATAA
>CAZZFI010000123.1:0-1946 GCA_964653475.1 uncultured Candidatus Saccharibacteria bacterium
CAATATTTATATTCATATTTATATTTTTAGTAACTGCCTATTTTTATGTTGTTAAAATGGACGACACTATGTATCAGGATGATTATAATGAGGATGTTGTAGATGATCTCTACTTAGAAGAGGAAGAAGAAATAGATGAGGCTCTCGAAGAGTTCTCTTTTCCTGATGAAGATGAAGTAGACAAAACTGATTTCTGACTTTTCAGTCAAACTTTTCTCAATATCTTTTCAGATTCGAAGATAAAATATTATATAATCTGCTATGGTTAATCCAATATTCTTTTTATGGCAAAAATTGACGAAAAGACAACTAAACATGTAGCAGATTTGATAAAAATCCACTTAACTCCCTCGGAAGTTACAGAATACAGCCAAGATTTAAATACTGCCATTGGAGCAGTAGAAACTTTTTCCGAGTTAGACACAAAAGACACACCAATCACATCTCAGACTATAGGTACAGAAAACATAATGCGAGAAGACGACGTTGTCCCAGGATTAGAAAGAGAAAAAGCTCTTTCTAATGCGGGGAAGACGAAAAACGGATATTTTGTTGTAAAGAAGGTACTTTAATGAACGAAAAAAGAACAATAAAACAAATCAGCGAAGATCTCAAAATTGGTAAATACTCTGCAAAAGAGCTTTTGCAGGAAAGTTTAAAAACTGTTAAAGAACTCGATCCCAAGTATCACGCTTTTGTTTCAATTACAGAAAAACAGGCTGAAGAATCAGTAAAACAAAAAAGTGGCGGGAGGTTGTGGGGTATTCCGGCAGTTCTAAAAGATAACTATAACTGGATCGGAACTAAAACAACTGCTTCGTCAAATATCCTGAAAAATTATATTTCTCCATATAATGCAACTGTAACTCAGAGATTATTTGATCAGTCAGCCTGTATAATTGGGAAAACGAACATGGATGCTTTTGCGCACGGTTCGAGTACAGAAACCTCGGACTTTTTCACTACACTAAATCCTTATGATGACAAAAGAGTCGCAGGCGGTTCTAGTGGAGGTTCTGCGGTCGCTGTAGCCTTAAATATGAGTATCTATGGAATAGGGTCCGAAACAGCAGGTTCAGTTCGAGGTCCTGCTGCTTGGTGTGGGATTGTAGGTTTCGCTCCAACTTTTGGAAGAATCAGTAGATATGGCGTTATAGCAATGGGTTCATCTCTTGATAGGCCTGGAGTTTTCACAAATTCAGTAGAAGACTCTGCGATATTGTTAGAGGTATTATCTGGAAAAGATCCTCTCGATGCGACGACAATTCAAGAAGCCCCTTTGAAAGTTGAAAGGAATTTAAGACAAGATCTAAAAGGCATGAAGATCGGAATGCCAAAACAGTATTTTGATGAACGAATCGATAAAGAGGTTTTAGAAAAAACTATTGAGGTTTCGAAACTACTTGAATCAAAAGGCGCAAAATTAGTAGAGATAGATTTACTAGATCCCAAGTATTCAATTGCTGTTTATACGGTGGTTCAAAGAAGTGAGGTCTCATCGAATCTCGCTAGAATCGACGGGATCAGGTATGGTCATGTTTCAGACAAAAAAGCTGAAACTATACTTGATCAGATTGCATACAATCGAGGAGAAGGTTTCGGGCATGAAGCGAAACAAAGAAGCATGACAGGTGCTTACACACTTTCAAGCGGATACTACGATGCTTATTACAAAAAAGCTCAGCAAGTACGAACTCTGATAATTAAAGATTTCGCAAATGCATTTGAAAATGTTGATGTGATTTTGGCACCAACCATGCCAACAACAGCGCCTGAACTTGGTGTCACAAAAAATAACCCAATATTTGGAGAACTAGCAGATGTGTTAACCGAGCCTAGTGCACTTGCTGGTTTGCCATGTATTAGTGTGCCTGCTGGTTTTGATAGAGATGGATTGCCCATAGGAGTACAGATTATTGGTAGACAATTTGCTGAGAGAGATGTTT
>CAZZFI010000124.1:0-1928 GCA_964653475.1 uncultured Candidatus Saccharibacteria bacterium
AACTTCGAGTATAACGTCTAGTTTGCGCATACGTTTTTCTGCAATGCGCTTTGCGTTATCGGCTTCTTCATTGACGTCACCAATTTCGTCGTGTTCGTCGCCGTTAGCGTTATACTGAGGAAGATCGCTGCCCGGAAGCCATCTTGGGGAAACACCGTTAGGGGTAAACTCGTATCTTCTCAGGTTCTCACTTCCGTCATCAAAAATCAGGTGGCGTTCTACATCTATAGTCCGAGGAAGATTTTCTACATTATAGAGACCTTCGGCTACTTGTTTCTCTGTAAGTAATATTACGGGGATCTGGAATCGTTCTGCAAAATTGAATGCTTCTTGAATCAGCTCGTAACAGCTATTAAAATCGCTCGCCGCAAGCACTAACCTCGGGTATTCTCCGTGCCCAGCATGAATGGCGAGGTTTAAATCACCGGTAGAAGTCCAAGTTGGGATCCCTGTTGCGGGGCCAGGTCTTTGTGCAAGTATTAAAACGATTGGGGTTTCGATAATTCCTGAAAGTGATAGTGTTTCTGTCATCAAATCAAACCCTCCACCTGAGGTGCCCGTGAGTGCTCGTGTACCCATGTGCATAGCGCCTAAGGTCATTTGTGCCGCAGTGATTTCATCTTCTGCTTGCTTGACTAGCATACCAGTTTCGTGAGAGATCTCTGCAAGGTAGGTCAGGATCGATGAGGCTGGTGTCATGGGGTACGAAAAGTATGCCCTCACTCCAGCACTAACAGCCCCGAGGGCTAGTCCGTGATTTCCGGTGGTAATTTTCGATTGGCTCCAGTCAGGATGTTTTTGTAATTCGAGATGGTAGTCGGCGAGGTTTAATTTGTATCCCGCGTCTAAACACTTGAGATCGATCTCAAGGAGCTTGGGTTTGTCTGCAAATTCATACCTAACAATGTTGTTTACAATTTCGAGATCCAATCCCAATACTTCTACGATAATACCAAGCAAGATCATGTTTGACATTAATGCATTACCGCCTTGCTCTTTGGCGAGGGTAAGTGCATCAACATATTTAACATCAATATTGTTACTCTTAATAAACTCTTTCTCTTCAGGTTTGAAAGTTACTGAAGATAAAGTATGGATTAGAAGCCCATCTTGATGCAGATCACGTAAGTATTGATAAATCGATTTACGACTTAGACATACAAGGATATTACAAAACTTGCTGGAAGAATTAACATTGCCATTTCCTATGTCGATTTGATAACTTGCATATCCTCCTCGTATCAGAGAAGGGTATTCTCTATAACCGAATATTTTATATCCAGAATTTTTTAGAGTTTTGGCAATAATTTCTCCGATTGAGTTGATTCCCTGTCCTGATTCTCCTGCGAATTTTATAGTAAAACGGTTTATATTCATTGTTGACTGAGTAGTGAAGCTAGACGGTCAGACCACATTTTGATGGTTGTGTTCATGTAGTCGTAAGGCTCTCCGTTTATTTTGAGTGTTGTGGAGATTTCTGTCCCGCCACTTTTAAGAAAAGCATCCCTCAATATATCAACTCCTTTGCAAAAAAGTATCTGCTCATATCTTGTGTCCCCAAGCCCAACAAATGCGGCGGTTTTCCCTGCAAGATCGTTAGATGCGATTTCTGAGAGAAGTTTGTTAAAAAATGGATTGATTTCTCCGTGCTCCCAGGTGGATGTTGCAAATATAAAGAGTTCGTTTCCTGCGATAACCGAAAAGTCTGTGTTCTCAGCTCGATGCAGAGAAGTCTGAATCTTATGCGAAGTTAAAATATCCGAAATCTTCTCACAGACAGATTCTACATTTCCAGATGTTGAGGCGTAGATGATTTGGAAAACGGGAATATTCATAACTAAATCTTAGGTTTAATCAGGTTTTGAGTCAATGGTAAATATCTCCTTGTTCAACACAAAAATTGGGATAGGTGATAAAATTAGCCTCAA
>CAZZFI010000125.1:0-1850 GCA_964653475.1 uncultured Candidatus Saccharibacteria bacterium
GCAACATGGGAAGATGGATACTATGAAATAGGACACAGAGTTTACGATAGTATCGGACACTTTACCGGTCTCAATAGACCAACAGAAAAGCTTGTGATAGATAGTATCGCACCAAATGTTGAGATTACAAACCCTGATGATAATGAATTTGTTGGTGGAATAGTTGAGGTTCGTGGCACAGTTCAAGATGAAAATCTTCTTAGATATTATTACAACATCAACGGAATAGGACAAACTGTATATAACAATACTGGATTTATCGACGGAAATATTTATAACTGGGATACAACAGGTCTCTCAGATGGTGAGTATACGATCCAGTTAGAAGCAAGAGATAAAGCAGGAAACAAAGATTCTGGTTCTGTACACAAAATCAGAGTGTTTGTAGACAACACAAATCCAGTACTAGGTATAGATGAGATAAAAGTTTTGAGCGAAACAGAAGTTGAGTTTATAGGATTTGTATTTGATGAGAATTTCAGTCATTACTACTGCTGGTTAACCAGAACCTCGGGTGGAGAAATTGCAAATACCAGGGATGAAAACTGTGTTACTACTTGGGCAAAAGATTTACAGAAAAATGGGAATCCCGCAACATCCACTAACGAAGGAGATGGAACTGTTGATGATCCTGTGCGAATTGGAGGTTTTGATATCACTGGTTTAGAGGATGGTGGTTATATCGTAAACCTAGGCGGAGTTGATAGAGCCGGAAATCTCACAGTCGTTTCTAAACAGTTCGAAATAGAGGAACCTGCCGCTCCCACACCAACTCCTACCAATGAGCCTACACCTACTCCAACTCAAGTTCTACCGACTGTGACAAACACGCCAACAGATACCGCAACGCCAACTCCTACTTCGACAGTAGCGACGCTAACAGATCAGAGTGATTCTCAGAATAGTTCATCAGGGTCGGTGTTGTCTGCGGCAAACTCTAATTCTCAAAATAATAATACAACCAGGTTAATTCGCAACTTCGCATTGACTACTACTTTTGGAAACTCTGATAATAGCCAAGAGAACTCCGATGAAGAAAACGAAACTCCTAACGTACTTGGAGAAGAAGTTTGCAAAGAAGACAAAAAAATCAACGGAAAAGTATTCCTGGATAATAATAAAAACGGCGAGTTTGACGAAGGAGATGAATCTCTTGAGGATATTGACTTACGAATCTACACTTACAAAGCTGATGACGAGAGAGTGCTTGTCAAAACTGTGACAACCGACTCTGAAGGTGACTGGGAACTTGACGTATGTATAGGTTCTTACGAGGTTGAGATCTCGGAGGGCTCAGTCCCCGATGGTATGAAAGTTGATCAGACTGTACAAGAAGTTGATATTAAAGAAGACGATGAGGAACAGGGGGTTGTGTTTGCGATATTTAGTGAAGATGGCGACGGTGAAGAGTCTTTCTGGGAAAAATACCAATGGTGGATTGTCGGTCTAGTAGTTCTCATACTTCTAGCTGGAGGAGGAATGTACCTAACAAAGAGACCAGCAAACCTGAACTAAAGTCTAGAGTTAGAGAAAAAATGTTAGAAAGTGCTTCTGAAAAGAGGCACTTTTTATTTAAACCATTTTTTAGAGTTGGGGTTTCTGTGAGGACATCCCGCCCAGCAGCAAGGACGTTTTTTACCCTCTAGGAGTTCTTTCTCAATTCGAATTAAGTGCTCCTTTCTTGTTTCGGGTTTTTTGAAAATTGTCATCCAGCAAATCCACTCATTTCTGGCAATCGGGGTTAAACTGTTCCATTTCTCTAAAATATCATTATTTGAGAGTAAGAGTTCTCGAAGATCAGAAGGGACTTTATGTAGGGCACTGGAGGCGATTTTTATTGAAGACTTTTT
>CAZZFI010000126.1:0-1827 GCA_964653475.1 uncultured Candidatus Saccharibacteria bacterium
CTTCTGCAGGATTAATATTCTCCAACTCGAAAATAACTTCAAGGTAAGTATCTCCATCACTCCCTTCCATTTTGATAGTGGCTTTACGGCCGTCATCCATTGTATAAATAATCTGTTCATTTTCTATCACTTCATCATAAACCCCAGAAAAATCAAACCCTGCACTTCCGTCTTTTGCTTCCATTCGTGAAAGAAACCTTCCTCCAACTCTGAGATCATTCTCAGCCTCAGGAGTATGCCAATCATCAGAAGCATTATTCCAATTCACGATATGATCTGGTTTGGTGTAATACTCCCAAACTTTTTCTACAGGAGCGTTAATTTCGGCTTTAACTGTCGTCGTATTTGCCATATATTTTTAACAAAATATAATTTAAGAAATTTCTAAACTACTCAGTGTAACAACACCTTTTACTACCACACGAGTTTTAGCTTCTGAGCTTTTTTGGTATTCGCTTCTTCTGTCTTTTACTTCTGACCCTATCTTGGAAACTTTGTTTATTACTTCAGCATTGTTTGGAACTCTAAGTTTCATACTACCCATTACTACCACCGCTTCTATAACTATCTCTTCTTTGCTTTTTACCTGACTAAGATCAAGTTCGTTTTCTCCAAGTACAGTTGTTATCTTTGCAGATCTAAATTTATTCGAAGTTACAATTCTTTTACTTCCTGCAAACATTGTCGTATCAATCAAATTCTCGGTATCTTCTGTGACGTTATCGTCCTCATTTTTTTGTAAAAGGACATTTAATCCAAGTCCGACAAGAAATAGTGGCCACAGACTAAAAAGATTTATGTCGATGATCTCCATATTTCCCAGGAACATTAGTAGTCCAACTAGTACTAAAAGGATAGACAAAACAATACTGTGAGGATGGAGCATATAAATCCACACACCAAAAACTACTAGGACTAATGGAAATACCTTCCATACTGTTTCGAAAGCATTAAAACCCCAGATGTTCCCTCCCAGGAAAATTACTCCGAGAAGGATTAGTATTGAACCCCATAAAAGTTTATCTTTTTGCATAGTATTTAGTTAATAATTATTATTTTCCTGATTCTTCGATAACCACGTCAATAATAGAATCAGGTAGATTATCGAAATTGATCTTTTTATCTAATTCGGGAGAGTTTCGGAAACCCATGACTAACGTAGAAACTAACGCGAGGTACCAGATGAGTCCAATAATCCATTTGCTCCATCTTTGTCCATCCAAAATTATGCTTAATCCTCCAGCAATCAAAAGCAATGGCCACCATTTCGCAAAAAATATAAATACGTAGACCCAGATCGACCAAGGTAATACACCGGAAGTATTCAAAAGAAATATGAGTCCCAAAGTTATCATCCAGAGTCCGGAGAAGAATTGATCTACCCTATCATCATTAGACTTACTTTCGCTGAAGAAATTAAACCGTGAAGAAACTTTAGCCATGTTTTTAATATTAGAAATAATATTTTACCTGATTATAGCGCACAACTTGTTTTTGGATAATATCTTTGTGCGAAACCTATTCTAAATGCACCAAAATCAATTATATCTAGTTTTCCGTCTTTATTTACATCTCTTCCTCCACATGGACCATAGTTCACTTTAGAGTCAGAGCAACTTTTGTTCCCCATTCCATAATTTTGTGCAAAGGCTTGGAAATCTTCTATTTCAAACCTGCCATTTCCATCGATATCAGACTTTCCGCATACAGTTCCCTCTGGAGGTTTTTTTACGGAACTATTCGCTTTCGTCGTAGGAATTGGAATTCCTAAGTTTTTGGTAACAACACTCAAGTTAAGTGTGTTGATTATATTCGCTTTTTGATCAC
>CAZZFI010000127.1:0-1697 GCA_964653475.1 uncultured Candidatus Saccharibacteria bacterium
GGTGTTTATGTACCAGTGATTATCACTTACATGTTTTACCAGTTCAGTAGAATTGATGGATTAACAGTCTCATTTACCCAGGGTTTAAAATACGGTCTTTTCATAATTGCGATTGTATTTGTTAGTTCATATTTAAGCTATAAAATTATCCAACCTTTAGCTCTACACTATTACTCTAAACTCGCTATTGTCACAACAACAGTGACAATTTCGCTATTACTTGTTATTTTTATTTTAGACTTGATAAATAGAGAAGGTATTTTGCGAGTCGATATATTTTCCCTAATTTTGATCGCATCGATTTCTGAAAGGTTCACAAATATGCTTGCGTCTAAACAAACTAAAATGGCTCTGTTCCTCTCACTTCAGACAATTGCTCTTGGTGTTTTATGTTTCTTTGTTATCAGTTCTACAAAACTTCAAGTAACATTCTTACAATATCCATGGTTAATACTTCTCAGCTTCCCAGTTAACTACATTATTGGTAGATTCACTGGGCTTCGAATTACAGAGTTTTTCAGATTTAAGGAATTAATAAAACAAGAACCTGAATCATGAGTTGGATAAACTACTGGAAAAACCGAAAAAAGATCCTCGGGATCAATGAGAGAAACCTTAGCTATATAAGAGAGTACAACAAAACCGCAGCTAAGGCGATTGCAGATGATAAAATCTTGACTAAAACAGTTTTATCAAAGTCAGAAATCCCTACTCCCGAACTTATTACAGTTATCAGTAATCTAAAAGAATTAAGAAGCCTTGATTTTTCTACCCTTCCTAACAGTTTTGTTTTGAAACCAGTAACTGGACTTGAAGGCGGAGGAATCGAGATTTTCTATAACAGGGACAAAGATGGAAACTGGATTCGTGCGGACAAGTCTAAAATGTCTCCAGATGAACTTTATCACCATTGTCTCGATATCTTAAACGGAAGATATTCTATACATCAAGAACCAGATAAAATCCTGATCGAGGAAAGGGTCAAGGTTTATCATGATTTTAAATACTATTCTTACAAAGGTACTCCTGATATAAGAATAATTGTATTCAACAACATACCAGTCATGGCCTACATCAGGCTTGCCACAATAGAATCCGCTGGAAAAGCAAACTTAGCTATGGGAGCGATTGGAGTTGGTATTGATATCGCAAAAGGCAGGACCACAACAGCGATACATGGAAAACGTGGAGCTATTGAGTTCGTACCAGGAACAAAACTTCGACTTAGCGGACTTCGTATACCCTACTGGAACAGAATGCTCGAGTATGCAGTTAGAGCACAGCAAGCCACGAACTTACGATTCGCAGCTGTTGATTTCTTGTTAGATCGTGAGTTAGGTCCGATGGTAGTCGAAATGAATGCAAGACCAGGTCTTTCTATCCAGCTAGCAAATGAAGACGGACTTCGTTGGAGATTAAAAAAAGCAACGGGAATTAAAGTCACAGATGTTGAGAAAGGTGTTCGACTCGGTAAAGATCTCTTTGGTGGAGAGATTGAAGAAGGGATCGAGAGTATTGCTGGTAAAGATCTAATTGGGATATACGAAAAAGTTACTTTTTATGGTAAAAACGATAAGTCTGTTGCCACTATTGCTAAAACCGACACTGGTGCAGACTCTACTTCTATCGACAAAGAAATCGCTAGAAAACTGGGATACAACGAAATTGTTGATCTAGTAGAAAGCGGAGTTTTCCCT
>CAZZFI010000128.1:0-908 GCA_964653475.1 uncultured Candidatus Saccharibacteria bacterium
TATTTTATACAGATCAAACTTATATCCATCTGCAGCAATATTTGCAAAATAAACTCCTCCTGCTTTTAGATCTTGATTTAAATCAAAATAACCTTTTTCATCTGAAACAACTTCTTTTACAAATTCTCCTCCTCCTGTGTTAACAGACACGAGAGCTCCGGAAATTGGCTGAGAATCTTTAGTCAAAATATAACCTTTAATATTTGTTTTATCTTGAGGTGCTTCTTGAGTTACCACAGATTCTGTTGTTTGAACTTCATTGTTTTGAGATAGTTCAGGCATAGTTTGTATAGCAATTGCACTAGGATTCACATCTGAAAACATTGCAGATTCTATTTGTTTTAATCTAAGTTCTTCTTCTCGGTCTGCAGGAGTCGGTTCTTGTTGCACTTCAAATTTTGTAAGTGGAGCAACAGAAGCTTTAATCCGGCCTTCTTTTTTTACTTCAAGAAGTGTTTCTTCTTTTGTTTTTTTGACTTCTTCATGGAAAACATCTGGTACATACCCTGTTTTTTTCCATACTCTTTCTTGTGAAGTAAACATTGCAACAATAAAATTTGATAACGATACTGACGAATATTGTCCATTAATTTTGATTAATGACAAGAATAGTCCAAGTAATACAGAAATTATGATTAATACGAATCTCAGTGCTCCAGGTAGTGGCATGAAATAAATTGCTAAAGCTAGCAACACACCTCCAGCTAGATAAGCAAATTGTCTTACAGTCAACGCCCCGAAGAGTTTAAACTCTACCTCCATTATATTTTGTGGGACGGCGTGTCTTTCCATTAACTAACTTACGCTTTATTTAACTGATTTTATTATGAATTCCACTTCTCCTCCTGGTGTCTCAACCAAGACTTTATCCCCAACTTTCTTTCCATCCATTGCTTTACCGATTGGAG
>CAZZFI010000128.1:918-1684 GCA_964653475.1 uncultured Candidatus Saccharibacteria bacterium
ATCTGCCTCATTATGACCAACAATCTGGTATTCTATTTGGCTTCCGTTTGTGGAATTTTCGACTTTAACTACTTTCCCTATTCCTACAGATGAGGAACGACTTGTCTCGATAATCTCGGAGTTACTTAGTTGTTCTTTTAACAGATCTATCCTAGATTCATTAAAATCTTTCGCTTCCATCGCTGCTTTGTAAGCCGCATTCTCGGAAAGATCTCCTTGCTGTCTTGCTTTTTCTATATCATCTGCAATCTTTTCACGGATAACGGTTTCACGCTCTTCTATCTCAGCCAATATTTTTTCGTAACCTTCTTTTGTGACTATTTGTTTTGGATTCTTCATTTTGTAATATCAAACTTAAATAATTTATCACTCTTCAGTATTCCTGAATAAACGTATTTATTATCCACACGGACAAAATCGTTGTCTTCAGGAACCACAGACAAACCCCCACCGAAGGTAAACTCTAAATCGTAATTACTTTCGATTCCGGGAGTCTTTACTAATCTTAACACATAAACACTTTGCTTTGCTTCACTGTTTGCAAAAGACGCCGTTTCATAACGTAATCCATAACTTAAACTGTCGTTTTTCAAAAAGATATTACATAAACTATCAGAAGAGAATGTCGTGGAAACTAGTTCTGGTGATACATCGAAATTACTTGCGTTTCTGACACCTCCACTCACACATAGAGCAGAATTTTGAAGATTATCAGCACTATTTAGTCGAAGTCTCAGTTCTTGTGCTCCGCTATAGTCAGGATTAA
>CAZZFI010000129.1:0-1671 GCA_964653475.1 uncultured Candidatus Saccharibacteria bacterium
CTCCTAAACAATTAGAAATTCTCACACTAATATATCGCTTCCGTTTCCTTAATCGTCATCAAATTCAAACACTTCTTAATCATAAAGACCCAAAACGAATAAATTCTTGGCTTAAAGACCTTACAGAAAAAAATATCCTCGGTAGAATCTACTCAACTAAACTCAAAGAGAATACCAAACCAGCGATATATTACTTAGCCACTAAATCAAGAAAAATACTTCTTGAACAAGAAGATGCAAATGAAAAGATTTTGAGAAGAGCCTACCGAGACAAAAACGCTTCTCAAAAATTGATAAATCACAGCCTCTTTCTAGCCAATGTCTATTTTTTACTCAAAGAGCAATCCCTTAAAAACAAACACGAACTTCATTTCTTTACCAAAACGGATTTAGCAGAACACTATTACCTGCCATATAACCGACCTGATGCGTATATTTCCTTGAAAGACAAGGAACTTACCAAACGTTACTTTTTAGAAATTATTGACGAAGGCACCCCACGCTTTATGCTACGAAAGAAAATCTCACAATACATTGAGTACTTTGATGAAGGAACCTGGCAAAACAGGACGTTACATGAAAATCCATCACTTTTATTTATCTGCCCAAATCAAAATATCTACAACTTCCTTAATAAACATATTGCTCAAGTTTTGGAGGAGGAGACTTCAGACTTACAATTTTTCCTAAGTCTGAAGTCAGAGATACAAGAAGCTGGTTTAACTTCCAATAGTTGGCAATTAGTTACAGAGTAGTTTTAATGCTTCTCTGACAAAACCTCATGACCCTTTTGCATGATTTTACTCACTAGCACAGCAACTATGCCTTGCAGATCGCTTCTAGTGTAATCATCCTGATGATCAATTAACTCTAAAATCTCATTTTCGTACTCGTTTGTGATTCTTGGATCTAGCATTGTTTTTCTCCTTCAAGATTAATTATAACTTCTAAAACTTTTTCAACCGTTCCTAGAGCTTTTGTAATAGCTAAAAGTGGTTCATCAGAATATCCACTAATATAGTTCCAGGCGCTACCAGTCGTATCTTCAAAACCGTATAAATCCATCAGCACTGCAGCGGTAAACTCTGCGACTGTTTCTTGAATTCTTTGCTGTCCAGGGTTCAGACCTCCATCTATTCGAGCATGAATTGCATGTGCTAATTCATGAAAAAATACTCTCTCATTAAATGTTCCTAGCCTAATTTTACTACCATCAATTTTGCAGTCTCCTAGCTTATCACTTGAAACTGGCACATATTCAACACTTACTCCTAGTTTTTGCGCAACTTCATATAGTGGGGGATATGTGACAGGTGTATATACTGCTAACTGGCTTGAGCCCTCAGTACTAGATGCTGCAAAAACTGGAACTGTAGAAAAACCTATACAGCTATATGTATCTTCCAGCTCTTCTGAATCCTCTTTTCTTTTTCTAACCATGACTGGGCGTAAAATATATACAACTCGCTCACCTTTTTTAACTGTTCTGCCAACTTGCTCCCATTGGCGAAATCCTCTACAGTCAAGCTCGCCAGCTTGCACATATGCGAGCACTCTATTTGCCAAACTCCATCTTGTAGATGGGGCCTCTTCACTTAATTGAAGTCTTGCCACTCTTGTGATTGGTGATAAGTCGCCGCTTCTAAATTGTGATAAGACTTTTTTCATGCT
>CAZZFI010000130.1:0-1655 GCA_964653475.1 uncultured Candidatus Saccharibacteria bacterium
GAAATTGGTGAATATCCAGAAGAAGGCATAGTCAGAGAAGCAGAAGAAGGGAGCGGATTAGTAGTGAAAAATCCTAAACTTGCAGGGATTTTGACTTTCCCAGGGAATCTCGGTTTTCCAGAAACGTGGAGAGCGTTCGTCTTCAAGATAACAGAGTTTTCAGGAGAAGTGGTCGAATCCTCAGAAGGAGAACTTAAATGGGTACCGATAAAAGATATTTTTAATGAAAATCTTTGGTCATCAGATAAGATCTTTCTTCCCCACGTCTTTAATGATCAGTTTTTTTCTGCGAAATTTCTGTACGAAGGAGAAGATTTAGTTGATCACAGTTTGGTTCTTCACTGAGTATCTCCCGGGATAATGAATTGGATAGGGGTCCTATTGGGTGATTGATAAGGTGCAAAAGGATTGATGTGCTTTATTTGAGAAAAAGATGAAGATCTATCGAATTCGCTATTTGGCTGTAGTGAAGGCATTCGATAAACTAATTCCCTTGCTTTGATCATTTGGTCTAGGAGTTCGGGTTTAAATGGTAGATTATAAAGATTGTAGAGGTCTAAATCCTGTCTTCATAATATGTGGTATATCGTTGGCTTCGTTTCTGTTAATTTATAGAAGCGAGAAACCGAATTTAGTAGGTATTCTCATCATACCCCGGGAATCGATCTTGTTTGACTTTTATTCCTTCTTTTTCCAACTCTTCAGTCAAAGCAAGCACCATGGGTTTTGCACCTGAAAGATATACTGTTTGAGCTTTGGATTGAGGGGCGAGTTCTAAAATACTTTCTTTCGTGACATGTTCTCCCACAATAGTTTTGAGGGTGAATTCTGGGTGAGTATTTTGAAAATCTTCGAATAATTCTAAAAACGGGATCTGGTCTACCCGGTTGTAGTAAAGTAGGGTAGTATTCAACGGTTTGTTTTGTTTGGCACGCTCAATAAACATACTTCTGTATGGAGTTATCCCAATTCCTCCCGCAACAAGTACAACAGGTTCACCAGATTCTTCCCATGTGAATTCGCCTCCAAGATCAAATCTATCGACTTGATCTCCCGGTTTTAAATCGTTAAGTCTGTTTTTGAACTTACTGCCAGTTAATCTGGTTGAGATATCAATAGTCCTTTCGCTAGGAGCAGAAGAGATTGTAAACCAATGTGTGTTTTCGTTTACATCGTCTCTGATCTCTGGAAATGTATAGGCCTGATATTGGCCCGGGATCCATTTTAGTTGGCCAGGCTCAAACTTAAAAGTCCAAACATCTCCAACTTCATGGTGAGATGAAATGAATTTAATTTTTGTGGTGTTTTCCATATGTATATACTACCATGATCATCCAAAATCCCAAAAAGCATATAAAAGCATTCGGTTGACTAGGTTATCAATAGTTTATTTGCCCTTGACCTTATCGAAGGGATATCTGATCTTTTTGCTTTTCCAATAATCTCCTTTATTTCTGGTTTTATCTCCCCTTGTTTTTTTGAAAGATCAAACATCGACTGCATGGACATAACTTTCACAATATTGCTTTTGGACTCGTGATAATACGATTTCAAAATATTGATTGCTTCGTTAATCTCGGATTTATTAAGCATGAGATAAGGAAAAATTTGCGCCATATGCCATTGCACTTCTTGTTGGTTTGTTGATGAGGCGA
>CAZZFI010000131.1:0-1506 GCA_964653475.1 uncultured Candidatus Saccharibacteria bacterium
CATTTGCCACCCCAGCTAGGAGTAGATGCTAATTCCATTACTAAGTTAAACGGCGAAGCAATTTCGTAGCTTAGCTTTTTATCTTTTACAGTCGGGTTCTGAAGTAAGTAACTCAAGAACATTCGTTTACCTGCAATATCAGAACTATTTTCAAAGATTGATCTTGCTCTTCTTGCGACCGAAACTACTGTTGCTACTGTCGTTTGATAATCAAAATCTGCTTTCTGATGTTCGGACATTTCAATTTCTAATACTTGTATTTGGTCTTTGTATTCTTGATGTTTTCTGTCATATATATCCTTAGTAATTCTCTGTAAAGTTTCTATTATAGATGGGAAATCCTCATTACTAAGCTCATCTAGATTATTCAGGTAAACTAATTTAGGTACCGAAAACTCTATCCTCACATTTTCAGACTGAGACCACTTTCGACTATAACTAGTTAATCTTGGGAAATATTTACCAGTTTCTTTTTCAACTTTTGTCGGATTTCTTACAAACTTTTCATAATGTTCCGTTTTAGAAAATAGTTCCCAACTTGATATCCCCTTCAGGAACTTCATTCTTTGTTTTGGAATTAGCAGACAGACGGTATCAATCATATTGATCCTCCTTTTTGTATAGATAATATTCAGGATTTTGTCGTTTATCTTCTAATATTAACCAAGTAAAAGCATCCACCAGTTTTTTGTATTCGTGAGCCGATAGGAGAACCGATTCCATTTTTTTTCCTTTTACTAGTGAGGAATTAACATTCTGCATAAAAGTTAACTGTGAATTACAGTTATAGGATAACTTTTTATGTCATAAGGAATATAAGAAATGAACGACCTACGATCAAGATCCAATCCTTTTTCTTTTTTCTAGTTGGATTATTTTGGAGATTTCAAAATAGACTAATTTTTCTTCAGGGAATTTGTCATCAGCTAATTCTTCGATTTTCTTAGTATCTAGTCTTCTGTTAAACCAAATAAAATCTAATAGTTCTTGACTGTATTTTCGTTTTTTACCATATTTCAACTTTTTACCTTCAGCAAAACTATATTGACTTGCTTCAATCCATTTCCATCTTTTCTCAACAAAGTCCAACACATCACGTTTTGACGCTCTTGGATTAATATACAAACTAACAGGATAAGCGTTGAGGAAAGCTTGTCTACTGGGACGGAGGTAAATAAAATCTTCACCTTTATTATATGGATTAAGTTCATTATCGTAATCAACCTGTATTTTACACATATCTAGTTCGGCTTGATCCAAGAAAAAATCCTTGGGAAGAATTTCATCTGTTTTCCTAGGTCTTATTAAATATCTAGCATAATCAAGCTGATACAAATCAAGACAATATCTACTTGCGATTGAGTTTAGAACATTTAAATATTTTTTCCAAATAGCTTATTTGCCCGTTTTTTAATTTCTTCATACGTTTTAATGATACTGATTAACTCAGAATTTATTAAATCCGATTCCTTTTTTTCTTTCTCAGTCCAAGAATTGTACTTACCT